>CAZVBU010000123.1:0-1509 GCA_964625935.1 uncultured Candidatus Saccharibacteria bacterium | reverse complement strand
AAGGCGCCGAAAAAATTATTTACTCAGAAGAACATAAAAACAGAAGCTCCGCGTCAAAGCGCGAATCGGAAATCAAAAAATGGCCGAAAAACAAAAAACTTAAACTGGCGCAAACAAAAAAATAATCGATAATTAATAACTAATATATGACTGTCATAAAAAATTGCAATCTTAGATAATAACTTTAAAATGCTTCTTCCCAAAACAAAACGCATGTTTTTATTAATCATTATGTTATTTTCAGGGCTAATTATCGGCTCCAAAATTACGGCAATAATATATTTATTTTTAGACTATAAACAAAATCCACACTTACCAAATTTTGAAGAAATAAAAAAAATAATAACGCTTATCATTTATCATTGATTTTTAAAAACGTAAAAATTCTATATATTACATCCAGTGTTTCCAGGCTATTGAACCATAACGCGAAGTATTTACTTTTACTAAAAATATGTTAAAGTCAAAAACAGATTTTCCTTATAAAACCGGAAAGATTTTTTAAAAAAGAAGGCCGAAATGGCATCAATTTACGATTTGAGCTGGAACGAAATTTCGTTTTTATCAAAACTGAAACTGCTCTTTAAGGCCCGAAAACAAGCGAAAGAAAAAACCAGATCCAGCGATCCTTTTATCCGCGCCGAGGGATATTCTTCCCTTTCAAGCGCTTACTACAGCATAGCGGGAACGGCATACGCGCGGAAGAAAACAATATTTGAAAATCCGCTCTTGTCATTGCCATACGGCTTTGTCTGGTGTTTTACATGGATACCTCTGGGACTTTTCTGCCGCTGGAAAATGCTTTCCACTTCAAATAAAACCGTCAACGAAATCGGCTACGCAAAAATGACTCCGGACCAGTGCGATATACGCCAAAGCATTCTCAGGCGGCGTGGCCACTATTTTGAAGCTGAAAACTGCATCAAAACAGCTTTGAAAAAAACATTGAACGCCCGCACACATGCGGACTCCTGCACGCGGGGCTTGCCGACATCTACAAAAAAAGGTTTTTTAAAAAAGGCGGAAAAAGAAATCGCGTTCGCGCTTGAAGCGGCTTCTGAAGCCGAGTTTGACTGCTCCCTTCAGGCGGCGCGCATTTATAAATACTGCGCGAAACTTATCAGCGCCTGCGTTAATAATGACATCATAAATCCCGAACTACTGATGAAAAAAGCGAAAAATCTCGCTTTAAAAAACGGTTCAAAAGATCAGATCCTAAAAATCGGATAAAAAATATCCGGCACAAATACCCCGACCGAAAACGCGGGGTATTTTATTTTTATTTGCGCCGACCGACTCTGTTTTGCGGACACATTCGCTTAACATTGCTTTTTATTCATTTATGTTGTATTATTAAGCAGTCATGAAAAAGAAAAGCAAGGAACTCCTGGAAAATGAATTGTTCACGGACAGTAAGACTTTTCTCGATTCCTACAACAAAAAGGCCCCTGCAAACTTTTTGCAGGTCTCCGAAAAAAATCTTGATGATTTCAAAAGAACCCACCGCGC
>CAZVBU010000122.1:0-1542 GCA_964625935.1 uncultured Candidatus Saccharibacteria bacterium | reverse complement strand
GGATCATTTCAAGCTCGCCATAGGAATTTCTCACCTCGCTTCGGACACGCTCGAACGCACCGACACCCAATGGCAAAGAATATGGGATTACAGAAATTCTCTGGGGTGCTCGCTTTCAACTTACACGAAACTCTATCTTTTCGAAGAAAAACTTGCGCTCGGGCTCACCATGACAAGCAATTACGAAGAACGTTCTTTCATGTTCATCCCGGAAATCGAATATTTTATAGACAAAAAAACATCGGTAATATTAAACGGACATTTTTACCTCGACGAAACCAATAATGTTTTCGACAAATGCGAAGACGCGTGGTCTGTGGGAATTTACATCAAAAGGACATTCGACTTTTCGGGAATTATCGAAAACATGCTTGACTAAACAACTAAACAGTAAAAAAATCCGCCTAAAAGGCGGGTTTTTGCGTGACTGAAATATTTTTCAAGACAATGATTCCGGCTCGGAAGCGACTATTTTTTCTCCGCCGAATTTGTTTCTTGCGGCGCAGACCACTTCTTTCAATTCTTCGTTTTTCATCAATCGCAAAACAACCAATCCGAAAACCACCGCTATTATTCCGGACAAAAACCCGCGCAAAAAGACACCGACAAAAGTTTCATCGTCGAAAAATCCGTCGAAAATCCTCAAAAAATAATACGCGGAAAAACCCATGACAAAAGCCGACATCAAATTCTGCCAGAAGCTCTTTTTGAGCGTTTTAATCATGCCGCCGAAATCTTTCTCGAAAAACAACATCAGAAAAAACAAATTGAAAAACATGCCGACGGAATACGACAACGGCAAAGCAAGCATAACCGCGCCGGAGACATCTTGAACGCGCAGTACTCTGTCAAAAAATATCTTGCATCCGTCGTAATGATGAAAAATGTTTATAAAAGACAAGGAGATTAAAACCGTGACAAGGGAAGATATTATATTTATAAGCAAAGGCTCCCTTGTTTTATTCGCCGCGTAAAAAGCCCTCACTAAAAGCAAAACCAGCCCTTCCGCCACAATGGATATGCTTAAAAGCGCCATGCTGGCCGCGGTAAGGCGCGTATCCGTCCAAGTAAACGCTCCGGCTCCGAGAATAACGCGCACTATCTGAGCGCGTAGTACTATAAACAATGCGGCCACGGGCAAAAGCCAAAAAAGAATATGCCTGAAAACCGCGGCAACCGACAAAATAAAATCTTCTTTGTTTGAATAAGCATGTTTTTTCGCCAAGATGGGAAAAGCCGCCGTGCTGTAGCTTAAGGCGATAACGCTTATGGGAATCGCCACAAGATTAACGGATAAATTGAATACGGCAATACTGCCCGCGGCCAAAAAAGAAGCCAGAGCGGTTATCGCTATCAAAACTATCTGATTGAGTGTTAATCCCAAAGATCGCGGAAAAGAAGATAAAACAACCGTTTTTATGTCGGTCCATCTTATATCCAGTGTCGGCTTGGGAAAATAACCGAGACGCGCAAGAGAAGGAATCTGTATAAGCAGGTGCATCGCCGCCCCCAAAACAACGCCCAGAGCGACTCCTTTTATAC
>CAZVBU010000121.1:0-1553 GCA_964625935.1 uncultured Candidatus Saccharibacteria bacterium | reverse complement strand
AGCATGCTCTCGCGTATGAATATTGCACATAATAAACAGGGTTTATCTTGCTCCGTTCTTTCGCTAATTCCATGTTAAATTCCATGTGCGTCCCCAAGGATTTTTCAAGAAAAAACCACCTCAAAACATCGGAGCCAACTTCATCCAAAAGGTCCCGAAGATATATCACATTTCCTTTTCTTTTTGAAAATTTTTCGTATTTATCGCCGACTTTAAGCGTTATAAGCTGGCTTATCTTTACTTCAAGATCGCCTTTGGCGCCGAGCGCCTTCATCGCTGCCTGCATTCTTTTCACATGCCCCTGGTGATCGGCTCCCCAAACATCCACGACTTTCCTAAATCCGCGTCTGAACTTATCCAGATGATATGCGATGTCCGCCAAAAAATATGACGGCACGCCGTCCGAACGCACAAGGACTTTGTCCTCATCGTCGCCATATTCCGAAGTCTTGAGCCACCACGCGCCGTCTTTTTCATACGCCAGTTTTTTTTCTTTCAGTTCTTCAAAAAGTTTTTTAACCGCGTTTTTTTTGTACAATTCCTTTTCCTCGGAAAACCAATCGTTGAATTTTATGCCGAGGCGTTTTTCTATAAATTTCCTGTTATCTTTTTGTATTTCATTCGCCATAAAATATCCCGCCTCGCTTTCATTCCTGAATTTTTTGCCTTTCAATTCCAGATTTTTAATTCTTATTTCAAGTTCCGGGGTTTTATAGCTTTCACCTTTCCCCAAAACAGTTTTACCAAGTTCTTTTATCTGTGTGCTTTCTTTCGCGTCGTTTATGTAAAATTCTCGGCTGACATCCGCGCCCGCTTCCGACAAAACATTCGCCAAAACATCGCCGTAAAATCCTCCCCTGCCGTGCCCGATATGAAGCTCTCCGGTTGGATTCGCGGAAATAAATTCAATCTGGATTCTCGGCCGAGCGCGCGGCGTTTTAGATTTTCCTACGAAGAAATTAAACTTTTTATTACTTAAAAATTTTAATCCTTCGGCCAAACCATCGTCAGACAAATTAAAATTCAAAAAACCCGGTCCAGCTATTTCAACCGAGGAAAAATACTTACTAAAATTTTCCGACTTTAAAATTTCAGATTTTATTTTTTTGGCATTTTCTCGCGGGTTACCACCCAAAACCATCGCGACATTGGAAGAATAATCAGCGCGCGCGCCGTCAAAAGACGCCGAAAAATCAATGTCTTTTTTAAAAACATCCGAAACGATCTTCGCTATTTCCTTCTTAATCATCTTCCTTACCATATATAAAGATAATAACAAATATCAAAAAACAAAAAAGCCCCCGCCTTGCGTACAAATTAAATACATAATAGTAGGCGGGGGTTTTATTTTAAACTTAAGAACAAAATTCCGGCGTAAGAGGGTTAAAAAGATTTTTCAAAAATTCGTAAAAAGATTCTTCGCTCCGGAAAAATTCCGTGGAAAAATGCATCCTGTGGGGCCCGATGGAATCCGTGGGGCAAACCACGTAGACCTCTTTGGTCGTTTTAAACGAAAACTGCTGTTCGTACGCCATGCCGTCGCTCGGAATAGG
>CAZVBU010000120.1:0-1580 GCA_964625935.1 uncultured Candidatus Saccharibacteria bacterium | reverse complement strand
ATATTAACTTTTAACTATTGTACAAAGAGTGTCCGAATTTCGGGGTACCTGTCACCTTTTGAAGGACTTGGTGCGTAAAAAATAAACCTCCGGGAAAAAATTCAAATTCCCAAAGAATCCGGTGGTTTTGCGCATTACGCTACTATTTACACCGTTCTCGGCAGATGCTATTTTGAATTCAGAAAACGTTCTAAAACCGGCGTAATTTGATACAAAAAAAATACGGAAAGGAAAACCAAAATGAGATTTGACTGTCTGGAGCCGAATTCTTTGTGGTATGGTTATAAAACAAAAGTGTGGCCTAACGAAACAAGCCCGCAAACAATCACAGTCCACAATATCATGCGCGTCGTGCGGTCTTTCTATAATACAAAAAGACTCGCGTACGCGAGCGTGCCGGTTACTTCCGGTAAATTTCTTTACAATCTGATGGTTGAAAATCCCGAGTGTTCCGCAAAACAATTGATTAATCTGGCAATAGAGCGAAATACCGTTACGGGGCAAAAATTTGTCAAAGACATTGCTTCAAAACTGACATATCCGATAATTTTCCCCGCGGCGATGACACCCGCGCGCCAGGGGTGGGAGCAAGACCATTTCCAGGCGCTATGGCTTTCAATTATCGCGGAAAAATGCACGGATCATTATATGATTTCCGGTTGGGAATTCAGCAATGGATGCGCCGAAGAATTCACTCATTCCTACCAGCTCAAACTCGGCATTCCGCACAACGGCAATCTTATTTTTTTCAACACCAAAGAATCCGAAGAAGAAGCGGAGCGCCGGATGAAAAGTATCCAAATATTCGACCATAACGGAAAAATCCTTACCATCAAAAAAGGATACGCAAAAATAAAGAAAGCTGTCGCGTGGATAGAAGAGCGGAAATTTGAAGCGCCGAAACTTAAGAACTGCCTTGAACTCCTGGAGTGGACGGGCGACAAGCTGGAAAAAGGATTTTTCCAACACGGCTCAATAAAATATCTGTCTGAAATCAAAACAAGATGGGAAAAAGCCGGCTGGTCGCCAGATATGGCGGTCTAAAATTAAAAATCATCAAGAAGCAATAAATCAAAGCCGCCTTTCGGCAAACCCGGGGCGGCTTTTGTATTTCCCGCGGATTTCCCTGTTTTTCCACAGGTATTCTCCGGGCGATTGACCTCCGTGAGCCGTTATGTTAGCATATTTACTAACGAAACAGTTGCCCAGTGAATAAGTCGAGTTTATTTGGAGAACTAAGTTTTGAATAATTAGAAGTATTAAGTCTAGACTCATCATGCAGGAAGGAACCATCAAGACCCTCACCGACAAAGGATACGGTTTTATAACCGTTGACGGAGAGGAAAAAGATTTGTTTTTCCATAGCAAGGAGCTTGTTGACGTAACCTACGACGAACTCAAAGTGGGAGACAAAGTGTCTTTCACGAAAGCTGATTCGCCGAAAGGACCGAACGCCACAAAAGTTTCTCTCGCTAAATAATCGGAAAACGATACAAAAAACGCCCCAAGATTATCAAGGGGCGTTTTTTGTTTTTCAAAAATATCAGCGCAAATTGTTTACAATTGATTTTGCGGTATCG
>CAZVBU010000119.1:0-1592 GCA_964625935.1 uncultured Candidatus Saccharibacteria bacterium | reverse complement strand
GTCGCGATTTTGGCGATATTTTCATTCGGGTTTGAAGTTTTCGCCCAAAGATACGTGCCGATGGAACCGCTACCGGGATTAACGTCGGGCGAAAAAACACTTCCGCAATATTTAAGCGCCGCTTATCGCTTTGGAATAATACTTGCGGCTTTTTTGGCGGTCCTAATGCTTGTTATAGGCGGCATCAAATATATAGCGGCGGCAGGCGATCCGGGCAAGCTTGGAGACGCCAAACAGACGATATACGACGCTCTGACGGGGTTATTTCTGGTTTTACTGTCTTATTTGATTCTCTATACCATTAATCCTGATTTTGTTAATAACGCGATTACTATCCCAACTCTCAATTTTTAAAAACACCGTAAAATAATATGGACAAGAAAAAAATAATGATTATAGGAGGTATCGTCGCGCTTGTGATAATCGGCGCCGCTGTATTTTTCCTTACAAAGTCGGAAAATGAGAACGGAAACAGCGGAGTTTTTTCTTTTCTTTTTCCCGACTCCGAGGAAAGGCCGGCGCCGGTCCCAACCCCCGACACGGGCGATAATGGAAACGTATACCAAAACCCGGACGACCAAAACTCAAAGCAGAGAAATTTAATCCAAATAGTGGAAAAGCCTGTTGCCGGAGCCATGTGGAGCTCTCTAAAAAACAAAATCAATTATTTCGACAAAGCCAGCGGTAATCTCTATGAAATAACGCCCGATGGCAACGGAAAAAATCAGTTGAGTATCACGACAATACCCCAAATATTTGAAATTATATGGTCCGGGGATGGAGAAAAAGCTGCTGTCAAATATCTTTCAAGCGACACTAATTATAATACTCAGAGAATACTTGTATTCCCCGCGCTTACACCGGTAAACAAAGACTTAAATGGCATTTTCTTGCCCCCTGAAACATATTCCGTGGCCATATCGCCCAAGGATTCGATTTTTTATCTGGCAGAAACGGAAATAGGCACATCCGGAATAACCGCCCCTTTTTCCGACCTCAAAAAAACAACAACCATTACAACATCGCCATTCACCGAATTTATAGCTTTTTTCCCTTCAGAAAAAACACAAGCCGTGGCGACAAAGCCATCGTCTTATGAAACCGGATATCTTTACGAAATCGACGCGAAAACAGGCGTATTAAACAAAATCCTTGACGAAATAAACGGGATGACCGTGATTTATTCTTCGTCAACAAACAAAATAATCTACAGCGAATCGGTAAACCGCGCGTTATCGACATCTATTTACGACAAAAAGACAAAATCCGCTTCAAAATTAAATTATAAAACACTGCCGGAAAAATGCTTTTTCAGTAAAAAAGACGAAAACAGAATATTCTGCGCCGTGCCGAAACAACTACCGGAAGCCGCTTATCCTGACGATTGGTACAAAGGAACAATATCTTTCGAGGATAATCTTTGGAAGATAGATCTTTTGGCGGGCACAACAGAACTCTTGCTTGAACAAGGTGGATTTGATATGACGAACTTGTTTACCGACAGTAACGAGACCTATCTATTTTTCATAAATAAAAAAGATGGAACATTATGGAGTCTGAAGATACCCGCGCCTAACGCGAATAATTTAACA
>CAZVBU010000118.1:0-1605 GCA_964625935.1 uncultured Candidatus Saccharibacteria bacterium | reverse complement strand
AGGGATTTTTGAAATATAGATATCTTACTATTGTAATATGCGTAAAGACCGCGGCGTTTGTGGTCGAAAGAGAGGAGCACATGGTACGCCGCGGTTTTTTTGTTTTTTGATGAAATAGTAATCAGTTTTTGTAATAAAATCGATCGGCTGGTGTATTAACTGGTAACGGCCGCGTCGCCTTCCTCTCGGCCATCGCGGCGGATTATTACAAACTTAAATGAAAAATCAAATTATTTATGAAAAAGAAATTTTTAGTTTACGGAGTTTTGCCGGTTTTGGCGGTTATTTTTGCCGGCGCGGGCATAGCTTCGGCGCAGGGTTTTAAAATGGGCTGGTCGGCGGATCCCGAAGAAATGGCTTCCCGCATGACGGCAATGTTTCAGGAGCGCGCGAGTATTTTGGGAATTACGATTGATGAGATGAAAAATTATTGGGCAGACGGAAAGAACATAAAGGAAATTGCCGAAGAGAAGGGTATAACCGATGAACAGCTTAGAACCAAGATGCAGGAACTTAGGAAGAATCAGATGAAAGAGCAATTGCAAGCGATGGTTTCAAAAGGAGTTATTACCCAGGCTCAGGCCGATAAAAGGTTGGAGAAAATGTCGGAAAATCAGGGAAAAGGATTTTTCGGCGGAGTGGGCGGAAAAGGAGGAATGAAAAGAGGCGGATTTAAGGGATGCGCGGGATTTTAGAAAGAAAATTTGAGACCCCATTTGTTTTGCTGTAAAATAATGGGGTCTCTGATTTTTTTTATAAATAAACAAATAATATGAAATTTAAAAATTTTTTCGCGTATTTTGTAAAACATAAATTCGTTTCTTTTTTGATTTTGGCGGTTGTTGTCGGCGGGGGATATTATTTTTACAAAAAATCAACCGATACGTCGGGCGAGGTAAAATATGTTCTGTCGGAAGTTAAAAAAGAAACAATGGTTATTTCCGTTTCCGCCAGCGGGCAGGTTTCGGCGTCGGACCAGATTGAAATAAAACCTAAAGTTTCCGGGGATATTGTTTTGGTCGGCGTTAAAAAAGGACAGGCCGTAAAGCAGGGAGAAGTTTTGGCGCAAGTAGATGTCGTGAGCGCTTTGAAGTCCGTCCGCGACGCGGAAACCGCTTTGGAAACGGCAAAACTTGAGCTTGACGAGCTTTTGGCTCCGCTCGACGAATTGGATTTGCTTAAAGCGGAAAACGGCTTTGCTCAAGCCAAAGAAACTAAAATTCAGAAAGAAAACGCGATTTCTGAAGGGTACGAAGATGCTTTTAACGCGGTTCAAAATACTTTTTTGGAATTGCCGACAATTATTACCGACGTGCGCGACATTTTATACAGTGAAGAAATAGCGGCAAATGAAAGAATTACCCCGAAGATATCCAACGGTTCCGCTTTGGAAAATTCTATTTTGTCCACGGATTACAATAAACGGGAAGAAATAGGCGATTATATAGATATGGCTGAGGCGAGTTACAAAATAGCGAAAGCCAAGTATGACGCCAATCTTTTAAATTATAAAAATATTACCCGTTATTCCGCGAAAGAAGACATCGAAAATATTTTGGATGAAACTCTTGAAACTGTTTTGGCGGTTTCCGATACCATAAAAAA
>CAZVBU010000117.1:0-1617 GCA_964625935.1 uncultured Candidatus Saccharibacteria bacterium | reverse complement strand
GCTTTTCGGTCCGGAATACGGGCATTATATGCATGTCATATTCGGAGAATTCACAAAAATAAACAATCTTATATAAAGCAACAAATAGACTGTGTACGCGCTGTACTTAACAAATGAATCGATTCTAACACACAAAACAAACGAAATAATGAAAAAATTCACAATTATGGCTTTCATGACATTCCCGCTTGTTCTTTTTGTAAGTTTATTCGCAATGGGCGCCGACTCCACGCCGATAATAGGCCAAAAACACGATTTCTGGATAATCATCGGATTAATCGCCGTGGCCGCCGCCAGCATGCTTCAATATTTTAAAAGGAAAAAATGGTTTTGAAAATACCGCTATTTTAATTTTTTAATTTCAAATTTTTTATGCTTTTTCTCTACAACACGCTGACAAGAAAAAAAGAGGAATTCACCCCCGTAAAAAACGGATACGCGGGAGTTTATTCCTGCGGACCGACTGTTTACTGGACACAGCATATCGGCAATCTCAGGGCTTATATTTTCGCCGATACCCTTAAGCGCGCGCTTATAATGAACGGCTTCGGGGTAAAACACGTGATAAACATCACGGATGTGGGACACCTCACGAGCGACGCCGACGAAGGCGAAGATAAAATGGAAAAAGCGGCGAAAAAAGAAGGAAAAACCGCGAAAGAAATAGCCGATAATTATTTTTCGATATTTCAAAACGATCTCAAAAAGCTCAACTTTATCGAACCGCAAATATGGTGCAAGGCCACCGAACACATAAACGAACAAATTGAACTCATAAAAAAGCTGGAAGAAAAAAACTTTATCTATAAAACCGGCGACGGCGTGTATTTTGATACCTCAAAACTGAAAAACTACGGCGAACTGGCGAAGCTCCGAAAACAAGAACTTGAAGCCGGCAAAAGAACGGAAATGCGCGAAAAGAAAAACGTAACCGATTTCGCGTTGTGGAAGTTTTCCGAAAAACCCGGACAAAGACAGCAGGAATGGGAATCGCCGTGGGGGCTGGGCTTTCCAGGATGGCACATAGAATGTTCTGCCATGAGCCTCAAATACCTCGGGAACGCCTTCGAGAACGGCGCTCTTAAAGCCGAGGCGGCGGAAACGATAGACATACACACGGGCGGAGAAGACCACGTGCCCGTGCACCACACGAACGAAATCGCGCAAAGCGAAGCGGCAACCGGAAAAAAATTCTCAAACTGGTGGATGCACTGCTCATTCCTCACCTCGAAAGGAGAAAAAATAAGCAAAAGCAAGGGTGGCCTTTACACGCTTTCGGAACTTGAAGAAAAAGGATTCAATCCCCTGTCGTTCAGATATTTCTGTCTTTTGGGGCATTATAAAAAACAGCTTGATTTTTCCCTTGAAGCGCTGGAGGGGGCGCAAAACGCTTACGCGCGGCTAAAAAATATCGCGCTTAACTTGCCCGACGGCGAACACGAAAAAATAAACGAAAAATATTTTGAACAATTCAAAAACGCGATAAATGACGACTTGAACACACCCGAAGCTCTGGCGGCAATGTGGGAAATGATCAGAGACAAAGACGCGCAAAACAAACGCGCCACCATCGAAAAAATGGCCCACTCCACGGCAAAAGCAAACTCTCTCTTCTTG
>CAZVBU010000116.1:0-1631 GCA_964625935.1 uncultured Candidatus Saccharibacteria bacterium | reverse complement strand
TGAAAGAAGTAGGTTTGGGATATATACAATTGGGACAGCCCGCCACAACGCTGTCCGGCGGAGAGGCTCAAAGAATAAAGCTGGCAAAAGAGCTGTCGCGGCCGATGACGAGAAACGCGCTCTATCTTTTGGATGAACCTACTACCGGACTTCACTACGAAGACATAAAAATGCTTCTTCGCGTGCTCCAGAGTATCGTGAATAAAGGCAACACCGTTGTCGTAATCGAGCACAACATGCACGTCATAAAAACGGCCGATTATATCGTAGACCTCGGTCCTGAGGGCGGAGAAAATGGCGGTAGGATAATTGCCAAAGGAACACCGGAAGAAATAGCCGAGAATGAAAAATCGGCAACGGGAAAATACCTTAAAAAATATTTAAAATAAAACGTGAAAAAAAATATCGCAAAACAGCTGAAAAATCTTCCAAATTCTCCCGGCGTTTATATTTTTAAAGACGCCGGAAAAAACATCGTATATATCGGCCGGGCCGCCTCTCTTAAGAACCGAGTAAGAAGTTATTTTATCGGGATGCCCGGAACCAGACCCGCCGAACAGCTGATAAATAAAGTAAAATCAATTTCCGTGATAAAAACCTCCAATCTGCTCGAAGCCGCGGTTCTCGAAAACAACCTTATCAAAAAATATCTTCCGACATTCAATATCCGCGACAAAGACGACAAATCATACGTTTATCTATTTTTTGATATGAACATTGATTTTCCGAAGCCCGTAATCATCAGGACAAAAGATTTCGCGAAATACTCCGCGCGGAAAAATAAAAAAATCCGGCTTGTCGGGCCATTTTCAAGTTCAAAAACACTGAAAGACATACTTCACGCGGCGCGGAAAATTTTTCCGTATAGCGCTTGCGTTCCGAATTCAGGCAAACCGTGTTTTCATTATCAGATAGGGCTGTGTCCCGGATCCTGCGTCGGTGAAATAAGCCCGCCAGAATACAAAAAAAACATTTCGGGCCTTATAAAATTCCTAAATTCCAAAAATCCAAAAACCGGAAAAGTTACAATAAATGACTCTTTGCTCATACCCGGTCGGTTGATTTTACCGGTTGTAAAACCGGAATTGAAGCTGGAAAAAATCGAAGCTTACGATATTTCCTATTCCGGAGAAAAAAATTTTTACGGCGCGATGGTTTCTTTTTTCAGAGGGAAGCCGGACAAAAACATGTATAGGTTGTTCAAGATACGCTTCACGCGGCCGGGAGACGACACGGGCGCGATAAAAGAAATTATAGAGCGCAGAATGAAACACCGGGAATGGCCGTATCCCGACATTATTATAGTGGACGGCGGACGAAACCAAACCGTCGCCGTGAAAAAATCAATCGGAATCAGCGGCGCGCGGATTCCGGTAGTCGGTATTTCAAAATCCGGAAAACATTCGGCCTCATCTTCGAAAAATGATAAACTCGTTTTCGGACCGGAATTAAAACCGGCCGTGCGCGAACTTTTAAGGAGCCAGAAAAGTCTGCTCCAGGCGGCGCGAAACGAAGCGCACAGATTTTCACTGAAACACAGCCGGTTATCTTCAAGAAAAAATTTTTTAAACAAATAAAACATGCTCCCGAAAAATAAAAATAAAAATAAAAAAGTATTCGTAGCCATGTCC
>CAZVBU010000115.1:0-1675 GCA_964625935.1 uncultured Candidatus Saccharibacteria bacterium | reverse complement strand
AAACGAGAACGCTTTTTTGCTTCTTAAAAAATCCGAGAATATGCTTTGTCTTGAGTGTTCGGGGGCGGATTTCAGGGTGATAATCGGCGATGGCGATTCTTCTGTTTTTGATACGAAAGCCACGACTATTCTCAAAAACTCTTTGGGTAGTCACGGCGAATATTCTTATTTTATGTCGACGGATATCACCGGAGACAAAAAACCGGAATTGATTTTTACGACATACCGCGATGATGGCAACGGCATCATAAAACGCGTGCCGCATATAATTTCTTTTAATTCATTGTCGGGAAACTACATTGATATAGCTCCGAAAGACAATTCCGATGTTTTTTATAATGAAGGATTCAGTTTTGTTGACGCGGGTGGACGGATTTATATCGTTACCGCGGTTTCTGACGGCAAGCCAGCGGCGTGTCCGACGTGCGATAAACGCTACAATTTCAATGTTTTAAAATGGAATGGCGTAGGCTTTGAGGTATTTAAAAAAATCACGGGAAACAAAGATTATTACAGCGGGGAAGAGGCAATATTCGATGAAATGATTGGAATCGCCGGAGAAATATCGAAATAAAATGAGATTTTGCCGGTTAGCCGGAAATCTTAATTTGTTGTATAATATATTCAATAACCAGTATAAATAAAAAAAGCCAACAGCATATTATTAATTTTTTTAAATTTTTATCAAAATGAATAAAAAAGAATATTATATTTTGTCGGGTTTATTGGTTTTTATTTTTGTTGTTTCTCTCGTTTCTTATTATTTTGACCAGAAAAATACCAGGATTGCCGCGTGCACTCTTGAGGCAAGAATTTGTCCGGACGGAAGCGCGGTCGGCAGAATCCCGCCGAATTGCGAATTTGCTCCTTGTCCCGCGGGAAACGGCCTTTTGGGCGGTGACCGCGACGAACACGGATGCATTCCGAGCGCCGGATACAGCTGGTGTGAAGTGAAGCAAAAATGCTTGAGAACATGGGAAGAGGCGTGTGAAGCGCAGGCTCCGCCGATAGGCAGTTTTGAAGATTGCGTACGCGCGGGTTATCCGGTGATGGAATCTTATCCGAGGCAATGCGCCGTTCCCGAAGGCGGAACTTTTGTCGAAGATATTACGGAAGCGCCGCCCGTTTTGGACGGTGACCGCGACGAACACGGATGCATTCCGAGCGCCGGATACAGCTGGTGTGAAGCGAAACAAAAATGCTTGAGAACATGGGAAGAGGCATGCCAATAAAATTTTTGGATAAAAAATAAATATGGCGCTATATCTGATAATTTTTACGACGATGTTTTTGGTTTACCTCTGGTACGCTTTTTCGGTCGTATATCATTTTATCAGGTTCGGCGTTGGCGTGCGCGCAAAAGCGCTGGCTTTTTTCTATTTTGCCGGTTCTTTTGTTCTTTTTGTAGCCGTGCTGGTCGCCTTTTCTCAGGTCAGTTGGAGTGGTTTGTCTTTGTCTGTTTTTAATTTCGGATCAGGTGGTCCGTCCAATCCTTTTAATTTGTAGTTTTATGAGATTTTTTTCGATATTTTTTCACACGAAGAACAGCTTTGAGCACCAGCTTCCGGGTGAGGAAATTGTTCTTGTCGCGAGAAGGCATTGGCTCAATCTTCTCAGTCCGCTTGTGATTTTGTTTCTTTTTTCTTTTTTTCCTTTGATTTCCCATTCTTTTATT
>CAZVBU010000114.1:0-1734 GCA_964625935.1 uncultured Candidatus Saccharibacteria bacterium | reverse complement strand
TTTTTTGTTCGCCAGTTCTGCTTCCGTAATCTCTTCTAGTGGTTCTTGGAAATCGTTTGAATATTTCAGCAGGTTCCCCGTACCAAAGGCCCATCCTGTATTATTAAAAAAATTAATAGTTGTAAGCCCTCCGGTTCCTTTAAAGGAGCCGAGTTTTTTGTTTTCTTTCCATCTCTTGCCGCCATCGCTTGTTTCAAAAATTAAATTATTGCCAACAACATAACCTCTTTGGTCATCAAGAAAAAATACATCGGTAAATTCAATCATCCCACCAGAAATCACTTTCTTTAATACATCATCCGCGCTATATATTTGAACATTATTTTTGAATTCCAAATTGAACCAACTATTGCCTCCATCAATAGTTTTTAAAATAGTTCCATGCCAGCCCACAACCCAACCAGTGTTTTTATCAAGAAAAAATAAATCTGTTATTATTTCTTCCGATATTGATTTTTGCTCTATCCAATTTTTTCCCCCGTCTGTAGTTTTCCATATTTTTGCAGAGCCTTCATGTGGTTTCGTACTTTCTCCCACCGCCCATCCGTTATCGCTATCTAAAAAATATAGCGCAGTAATCTTATTTTCTTTATCTTCTCTAATTTTTACCCAATTTTCTCCGGTATCGGTTGTTTTATACAAAAGAGAGTCATAACCATGGCCCGTCGCGAAAAGCCACCCGGTTTTTGAATCTATAAACAAAATGTCGCGAACGATATAATACGACGAACTGGGAAACCATAACTTTTTAGACCAATTTTTACCGCCGTCATTTGTCTTGAGAACAACCATGCCTTGTTCTTTTCTTGGTTGGCCAGGAATTACTAAGCCGCCATTTTCGGCCCCTGCGGCAACAAGACCATTGTTTTCATCCACAAAATGAATCTTCGCATAGTACCAAATCTGATTTTCTTGCCATTTGGGTTTGCCCAAATTAATCCAATCAGCGCCACCGTTAACTGTCTTGTATATATTTTGATCTTTGTCTTCGCCAAATCCTGTATTTTTGTCAATAAACTGACGGGGATTAATCTCTGGGGGCAATTTTATTAATTTCCAATGGCTAGATCTGTCCGGAACACTAGTTGGCATTATTGATTCTTCGGTTTTTTCGGTGCTATTATTCGAAACATTACGACTTTTTTCCGTAACTTGCCAATAAGCAAAAATTCCTCCGACCGATAAAAATATAATTAGCGTAACTATAAATATAAATTTTTTAAAATTAAAAAATTTTTTTGGTTTTTCTGTTCCGGTGTTTATAGAATTAAAATTCTCCTCAACACCATCTGCTTGCCAGCCATTGTCAAGAAGTGATTTTTTAACTTCATCTTTATTTAGCCCCTGCTTCAATTGTTGTTTGACATAATCAAGCAGTTGTTTATTGACCATGTTTTTATTTTCTTTATTTAAGTTTATTAAAAACTTACCGCCTTATTTATGTTTTTTAAACAAATAACTATTTTATTAAATCATCAACGCTAACACCTGAAGAGTCGGTTATTTATTTAAATATTTCCGTATACGTTGTTTTGATTCAATTCTGAGCCGTTGTTTTTGGTTGTGGTGGACCTGAGGGGATTCGAACCCCTAGCCTTTTGTATGCCATACAAACGCGCTAGCCATTGCGCCACAGGCCCTTCAAAACAATATATTTATCCTAGCAAATTTCCCCCTTTTCGCAATATTTGGGCAGTTTTCGGAGCGCGTGCGTTGACTTAATCGCCGGTTATT
>CAZVBU010000113.1:0-1754 GCA_964625935.1 uncultured Candidatus Saccharibacteria bacterium | reverse complement strand
GGTGGCGAGGTCGGGCCAGGCCGCCGCCGCGTCGTTCAAGCGCGTGAATTCCTGCGGATACAGGGTCGTAAAAATAGGAAACCCTGATATCAATACGATGGATTACGACGACCGTGCAAAAAAACATCCGCCTGAAGATTTGATTGAACGGGTGAGAAAAATCATTGAAACGCGCGAAAAAAAAGGAATAACAAAGCATGTTTTGGTTTTTCACGAACTGAAGATATCGGCCGAAGCGCTTAAAGTTCTCATTCCGGAACTTTTGGGCAAAGGATATAAATTTGTAACTTTGGAGGATTATTTTTCGGAGGCGGGGAAATGAACAGGCGGGATTTTTTTAGGTTTGGGAAAAATTTAATTTTTGCGGGCGCGGGAGCGGGTATTTGCGGAATTTCCGGCAGGGAAAATATTTTTGCGTCTGATAAAAATGTTTCCATTGCGGACAGTTCGGCTATAAGGGCGATCTATCTGCCTTCGGGGTATATTGATAATTCTTCAAAAATTTATGAACTTTTAAGTTTGTTTGGGAAGACAAACGCGAACGGAATTGTCATTGATTACAAAGACAGCAATATTCCCAAGCAGGAAAAATTCGTTTCTTTGGTTTCGCGTTTTAAATCCGCCGGCGCTTATACCATAGCTCGCGTTGTGGCTCTTCAGGACTCCGGTTTCGCGAGAAAACATTCCGAAATAGCGATAAAAACAAAAAGCGGTGAATTTTGGCATAGCGGAAGAAAAGAGTGGAAGCGTTATTGGCTTGATCCTGCTGCGCCGTTGTCTTGCGGTTACAATATTGAAATCGCGAAGCGCGCCGTAGACGCGGGTTTTGATGAAGTTCAGTTTGATTACATCCGTTTTCCGACGGATGGTAGTATGAAAGACATTGTTTACCCGGTTTTCAGGCCCGAAAACGGCGACATGGCTTCAGTTATGAGAAATTTTTTCGCGAGAATAAACGGTGAACTTAAAACGTATTCACCTGATATTGTTTTGGGCGTCGATCTTTTTGGCGAAGTTCTGGCTTATGGAAAAGTCGGAGGAATCGGCCAGAATCTCCACGATGCCGCGCGTTTTTTTGATGTTTTGTGCCCCATGGCATATCCGTCACACTACAGATGCGGTGAATTCGGACTCAAAGACCCGAATACCGATCCTTACACGGTTTATTACAGAACTTTGAAAGGCGGTTTGGACAGGATAGGCGAATCAAAAACAATTATTAGGCCGTGGTTGCAGGATTTTTCCATTACTAATATATACGGATGCGGACCGAAAGTTTTTTACGGGCATGAGATGGTATCGGCGCAGATAAGAGCGGGCAGGGATCTGGGCATAAACGGTTTTATGCTTTGGAACGTGAACGCGAATTTCACAAAATCGGTGTTTTCTCCGAAATAAAAAGTAAAGCAAAATAAGAATCCGGGTTTGAAATACCCGGGTTTTTAATTGCGTGGTATGACTATTTTTTATTTTTCATTTATAATCATATATATGGACAGGAGAAAATATAAGATTATTCTTGGGATGATTTTTGCCCTGGTTTTTGTTATTGGCGGGCTTCTTGTCTGGCGTTTTTTATTTTCGGATAGCGGTAAAGACGATTTGAATTTGGCGGATTCCGATGACGGCAGTTTGCCCGCGATTTCCGACAGAACTCCTTTGCCGACACCGACAGCGAAGATTACTTTATTTGATACTAAAGAATGGGCGGTGTCCGACGAAAAAATCGCCGATTTCAACGGAGATGGAAAAAA
>CAZVBU010000112.1:0-1781 GCA_964625935.1 uncultured Candidatus Saccharibacteria bacterium | reverse complement strand
TGTCGCGCCGGGGGCTGTTTTTTTGAATAGGTTCGGGTTCAGAAACGCGCTGCGCGTCAGCGGTTTTTTGGCCGCTTTTTATTATGTTCTTCTGTTTTTTCTGAATAGCGGAAATTCTTTCTGGGTCCTGCCTTTGTCGGTCGTTATTCTGGCTTTTTACAGGATTTTTTACTGGTTGCCTTATCATATAGATTTCACGAAATTCGGCGACAGCAAAGACCGGGGAAGGCAGGTGAGTCTTTTTATGGCATCATATTCCGTTTTGGGAATTTTTCTTCCTGCGATTTCCGGCGTCGTCATATCCCGTTCAGGCTTTGATATTCTCTTTATTGCCGGTATTTTTCTTATGCTGGCTTCATCAATTCCTTATTGGTTTATTCCGCGCACTGACGAACAGTTTTGTTGGGGCGTAAAAGAAACATGGAAGAATTTTTTTGCCAAGAAAAACAGGCGTGTTATTTCGGCTTTTATATGCGATGGCGCGGACGAGGCTTTTGAGCTTATCGTCTGGCCGGTTTTTGTATTTGTTTTGTTTTTGGGCGACTACTTCAGCGTCGGGGTTTTGTTTTCCCTGATTTTGGCGGCTTCGGTTTTTTTACAACTTTTTATCGGCAGATATATCGATTTGAAAGCGTCGAAAGAATCGATTCTTAAGTACGGTTCGTTTTTGTTTTCTTTGGGCTGGATTTTTAAGATTTTTGTCGCCACTCCTTTTCAAGTTTTTATCGCCGATATTTATCACAGGATTACGAAGATTTTTTTAAGGACGCCTTTTGATGCTTTGTCTTATGAATTGGCTTCTTCAAAGGGCCATGATATTGATGAATTCGTGGTTTTGAGGGAAATTTCGATTCAATTAGGAAAAACTTTGGCTTTGGCGGCCGTCGCTGTTTTTTCACTCTTTTTCGGGTTGAAGTACGCTTTTATTCTGGCGGTATTTTCTTCTTTGGGTTTTATATTGATGGGGAAGAGGGAAGAGGCGGCGCGGTGATGTGCGCGTGTATAAAAACAAGAAACGGAAATTTACGTTTCGAAACTAGTATAAAAAAGAACGCCGCCCCGGGTGAGGCGGCTATTGTTTGGTGAAGGTTATTCCTAGTCTTCGTGATGCAAAAAAGGATCGGCGTCGTCGCATTCGTCGCAGATAACCAAATCTTCGTCGTTGAAATCAACTTCTGTGGGTTTTGATTTGCGAACTTCCCGTCCGCAGTTCATACATTCCCGTGACGGCTTTGTTGTTCTTTTCCGTTTTTTTGATTTCATCTTTTCTCATCCCCTTGTGGACAGTTTTCCTTGGAACTGATTGCAGATTTCGGGGCGAGAATTTGTTTTAATAACCCCCCGTACCGTCGTCAGATTTGCGATTGACGCATCCGTGCCGATATAACTGCCGTCGTTTTGAAGTGGCCTATCGTGACCGGCATATTCAATCCACGTGCCATGGTGAGCAGTGATAATGTAAGGTTTGCACACAGACTCATAGCATGCCACGAATACGTCGCCTGCCTCGGCGTTGAGTAGGAGATTATACGTTTCTCCCGTTGGTACGGATGTGCTGTATGTTTTTTCAGACCCGCAGTTTCCCGACGCCAAAAAAGCAAATACTAATGCCGAGAAAAAACCTCCCCAAAAATAAACAACACTTTTGGTAGTCATGGAGTTGGCCCTTTCTGCCAGAGGTTTAGTCAAAGAAAACCAATTTTTATCTGGCTATATTATACCAAAAACTAGAGAAAAGTCAACTGCGCGTGTTCGCCGTGCCCGCCTTAAGCAGGGTCGCA
>CAZVBU010000111.1:1551-1787 GCA_964625935.1 uncultured Candidatus Saccharibacteria bacterium | reverse complement strand
CAAGGTCGCTGTTTTGAGATTCGTATAAGCATCCTGTGAACTATTTGATGTATTCCAAAGTGCTGCGTTAAGATTTCTTGTTTGTGGATTCCCTTCGCGCTTACCCTCAATAGATACTGCAATGCCGACAATAGTCGCGTCGGATGGAATTCCCAAAGACGCAAAGCCATAAACGGCGTAGTCTCCGCTGTCATTAAAAACAGCATATTGGTTATCTGATACCCAACCCTTATCTT
>CAZVBU010000111.1:0-1541 GCA_964625935.1 uncultured Candidatus Saccharibacteria bacterium | reverse complement strand
TCCGAATTGACACTATTGTCAACGATCGTTTCGTTGGCGTATAAAACACCCGTATCCGCCGCCATCGCCGTCATCGGCATAAACGGCAACCCTGACGAAAAAACGAGCGCCAAAATCGTCATAAACGACAGCGCTTTTTCTCCCGTATCCCTCGCGAAATTTTTTGCTTTATCCATATTTATTATTATTTACTTAATAATTTGTTAATAATTTACGCTTATAATATTTGACCTTATTTTATAAAGCTAATATATTGTAACGCAAAATTAAGCCAAGCGATACAACGTTTCTTGTGATTTATTACAATTTTTCACAACATAGCAAACATTTGACAACTTGTCAAATCAACAGAGACCTTCTCCTGGCCTGTGGAGGACGGTCCTCCACAAACTCCACAAACAATAAAAAATACCGCTTCGGAAAACCGAAAACGGTATTTTTTAATTTTTACTCATTTTAAAAAACTACAAACGGGGCTTCCTGCACCATCCCATTTTTTTCAAAGTTCTGTAAAATATTTCTTTTTCCTCAAAAGGAGAAATCGCAATAATTTTTTTAGCGGACAAATCCATTCTCTCTCTGTATCTTTCGCGAACCATTTTGATTATCGCGGAAATGGCAGCAATCAAAACCCACAGAACAAAAAAAATCGATGTACCAATCATCATGTCGTAAAAAAAAACTATAGTCGGTGTTTCCCGACATGAGGGCGCGCTCAATCAGTATCTCAATCGAGAACAGCAAAGCACCCAAAAAACTAAAAACCAATCCTAGAGAAATCATAACCGCGTTTTTCCAAAAAATATTTTTTTCCGTCTGATAAAAAACTTTTTGGCCGGTTACAATCGCGCTAATTATAAATCCGAAAATACAACTGGCGAACAGAGCGGCGTAACCCACGGCAAAAGTAACAAAAAAATACTAGGATTCATATGAACCTCCTTGTTTTCTTGCCATTCGAACAGAGAATTTCAAATATTTACTTGCGCCAATTAAAGCATTAAACAAGCCGCCGCGTCAATGTCTGATATGATAATTTATCGGACATAATCTAAATAAATAAAGTCCGTTATAGACATTGCGCCTCTCCGCAGAGAACGGTTCTCTTCGCGAAGAGAACCGTTCTCTGCGGATTGACAATTCTCTGCGGATTGACAACAAAATAAATTTCTATAATATAACAATGCGATAGTCCGAAAGGCGATTAACACGAAAGAGGTCATGCGGACAACGTAATCCTTGTCGCCTAAAGGGTAATCCCCGAAAACCCAGACCGATAGCTAAGGCGAAAGATCAAGAAAAGCAGACACCGCCTCTTTCCAAAACCATCCCGGCCCAGCGCGAAACGCCAAGACCCCGGGGCCGAAAACGGGTAAAACGGTTTAATCTTGGAAAGGACAGAGACGCGGAAACCCCGGCCGAAGCTTCGGACGGAGCCGTACACCTGGCCAGTTCAACGCCCGTAACTACAACGGGTAGGTGGCGCAAGTCACCTTGAAACCTCGCCGGAACGCCGGAAAACACCCCGTGGTAGGACTATC
>CAZVBU010000110.1:0-1862 GCA_964625935.1 uncultured Candidatus Saccharibacteria bacterium | reverse complement strand
AAACTTATAGAAGAAGTTCTTTATCCGGCAATGGAATCGCGTTCGCTCAATATTATAATAGGCAAAGGACCGTCCGCAAGAACAATACAACTTGAACTTCCACCCTTTACACTTATAGCCGCCACAACCAGAATATCGCTTCTTTCTTCGCCTTTAAGATCCAGGTTTTCCGGTGGTATTTTCAAACTTGAATTTTATAATACAGAAGAGATAAAAACCATAGTTAAGCGTTCCGCGGAAATATTATCGATATCGATAAACGAAAACGCCGCCCAAAAAATCGCCGAACGGAGCCGTTTCACGCCAAGAATAGCAAACCGACTCCTGAAAAGATGCAGGGATTTCGCCCAAGTCAGCAAAAAAAAAGAAGTTGACGAAAACACAGCGGAAGAAGCCTTAAGACTTCTGGAAATAGACTCTTTCGGGCTTGAGGCGGCGGATAGAATAATACTAAATACTCTTATAAACAAATTCGGCGGCCGCCCTGTGGGACTCCAATCCCTTGCGGCGGCCACGGGCGAAGATTTAATGACAATAGAAGATGTGTACGAACCGTATCTTATACAGCTCGGTTTTATAGAAAGAACACCCCGAGGCCGCGTGGCCACTGAAAAGGCATACAATCATCTTGGGGTAAAACCGCCAAATCAAGGAAAATTACTGTAAAAAAATATTATCAAAACTAACAAAACCAAAATATGTCAGGGCACTCAAAATGGTCTCAAATAAAACACCAAAAAGGCACAAACGACGCTAAAAGAGGCCAGATCTTTTCCAAGCTTGCCAAATTCATAACAATAGCGGCAAAAAAAGGGTCTGACCAAAAATCCAATCCAACACTAAGGGAAGCGATAAATAAAGCAAAAGCATCAAACATGCCTTCCGGTAATATAGAAAGAGCGATAAAAAAAGCTTTGGGAGGAGACGGCGACACCGCGCTTGAAGAAGTAAGATATGAATTATTCGCGCCGGGGGGAGCGGCGCTGATAATAGAAGGAATAACAGACAATAAAAACAGGACATCAAATGAAATAAAACACCTTTTAAGCCAACATGAAGCGAAACTCGCCGACCCGGGTTCTGTAATATGGGCTTTCGAAAAAAAACAAGACGGCGGGTGGACGCCAAAAACAACCATACAAATTTCGGAAAACGACAAAAACAAGCTCGATAATCTTATTAAAACACTGCAAGAACACGAAGATATACAAAACATTTATAACAATGCTCAATAAAATCCGAGCGAGAATTTTTCCAAAAAATTAATTTATGATAATAATCGGAATCGATCCCGGATTCGGAAGACTGGGATACGCTATTTTTGAAAAAAATAGCGAAAAAGAAAAACTACTGGAATATTCATGCATTGAAACCGACTCAAAACAGACTTACAACCAAAGGATTATGGTGGCCGCGGAAAAAATAGAATCTCTTATCCTGAAATTTACTCCGGATTATATAGCGATAGAAAAAATTTTTTTCAACAAAAACCAAAAAACAGCCCTGCAAACCGCAGAAATAAAAGGCATAGTTTCTTATCTGGCTTTAAAAAACAATGTGGATATCTTGGAATATACGCCACTTGAGGTAAAAAGCGCTGTTTGCGGATACGGCAAAGCGGACAAAAACCAGATAAAAAAAATGGTTAATATGATTTTGGGGCTTAAAATAAGCACGAAATTTGATGATACAACCGACGCAATAGCGTTATGTTTGACGTGTCTCGCGCGTCGCGATTACTGCGGGAAAAACAAAAAATAACGATATTTTCAGGGATATCAACAAATGTTTTTTTTTGGCTATTGACCGTTTTAATATATGTATATAATGGTTATATAAGACTATAAAAAGCAAATCGTACC
>CAZVBU010000109.1:0-1873 GCA_964625935.1 uncultured Candidatus Saccharibacteria bacterium | reverse complement strand
GCGGTTTGGTGCCGGACGGAGGATCATACACGATGCGTTTGGGTGAAGGAGTTTTTACTCCCTCTCCGTGGTCAAACATAGTCGCAAATGATAAATTTGGTTTTTGGGTTTCGGATTCGGGAGCTTCTTTTACGTGGTCGCACGACAGTTACGATAATCGTCTTACTTTATCCAATAATGATTTTTTGAAAGAACGTTCAGGGGAACTATTTTACGCGCGCGACGAGGAAACCGGCAAATTTTGGGGCCTCGCACCTGTAAATAATCCCGCGGGTTCTTTTTTGGTCCGCCACGGTCAGCCGTTTTCTTCTTTTTCCGGTGTTTCTCATGAGATTGAACATGAACTGAAAATGTTCGTTTCGCCCGATACGACGGTAAAAATAATCAGATGCGTTTTTAAAAATAGCGGCAAAAAAGCGAGGAAAATTTCTTTCTGGTCGTTTTTTGATATTATTCTCGGATCTTTTTCTTTCCGGTCGAAGCAGTTTTTGATTTTTGAAAAGAAGAAAAACGGAGCAGTTTTTGTGAAAAATCTTTTTAGGGGAGATTTGCCCGGCAGAGTGGCTTTTACGGATCAGCACGGAGGGGACTTCGTATTTTCCGCCGATAGAGAAGAATTTCTCGGCAGATTTTATGATATTGTTTCTCCCGACGCGCTTAAGAGAAAGGGCCTTTCGGGTAATACTTCTCCCTTTTATGAATCGGCGGCATCTCTTATGTCTTGTGTTAATTTGCCCGCGGGAGAATCGCGAGTTATCGATGTTTTGTTGGGCGACGCTGTTTCCGAGAAAGAAGCATTGGAGATTATTTCAAAATTCCGTTTAAGCGCGGAAAAGAAAAAAGCCGAAGATGTTTCGCTTGATTTTTGGGAAAAAACTCCGGCTTTGAAAGTTTCCCTGCCTGACAGAGCGCTTGAGATAATGGTTAACCGCTGGTGTGTTTACCCGCTTGTTATGTCGCGCCTTCGCGCTCTTTTCGGACCAAAGCAATATTCCGGCGCGTACGGATTCCGCGATCAGCTTCAGGATATTTTGGCGCTTTTGTGGTCCGACCCGGGAAAAGCGCGCCGGCATATTTTGACCTGCGCGGGGAGGCAGTTTGTCGAGGGGGATGTATTGTCGTGGTGGCATGAGCATAGTTTGTTCGGCGCGCGCACGCTTATTTCCGATTTGCCTTTGTGGTTGCCGTACGCGGCGCTTTTATACGCGAAACACACGGGGGACGAATCTATTTTTGACGAAAAAACGGAGTATCTTGAATCGGAACAGCCGGCTTTTTCGGGACCTTTTTCCGTGGCGGGAATGATGAAAAAAAGCCGTTTTGAAGGGACTGTTTATGAACATTGCGCGCACGCGATAGAAAAAAGCCTGACAAAGGGATCGCACGGATTGCCTCTTATCGGGACAGCCGATTGGAATGACGGATTTAGCAAGATCGGTCCGCAAGGCAAAGGAGAAAGTGTTTGGCTTTGTTGGTTTTTATGTTTTGTCTTGGATATGTTTTCCCGGCTTGCGGAAAAAAGAGGAGAATCGGAAACGGCAAAACGTTATCGTGATTTATATTCCGAATATTCGTCCGCGGCCGAGCGTTCTTCTTGGGATGGCAAATGGTACAAGCGCGCTTATACGGATTTTGGTTTACCCGTCGGGTCTTCGTCGATAAAAGAAATAAGCGTTGATTCTTTATCTCAATCGTGGGCGGTGCTTTCCGGCGCCGCGGACAAAAACAGATCGCTTATCGCGCTTAATTCTTCATGGGAAACTCTTTATAATCGGACGGATAAAATTTTTCATATTTTTTATCCGGCAGTCAGCGGTTTAAAATATGATTTTGGAAGGATAGGGGAGTATCCTCCGGGGGTGCGCGAAAACGC
>CAZVBU010000108.1:0-1912 GCA_964625935.1 uncultured Candidatus Saccharibacteria bacterium | reverse complement strand
TTTTGAAATAATAATGACCGGTAAACTCGATGCCGAAATCGGCCTTGTGTTTTTCCATTTCGCGCCTCAAAAAAAGATGGCCGACTTTGCATCTCAAAACATTTATTTTTTTACCGGCCAAAACAAGCTCGAGCGCTCTTGTTGAAATGGAATCGACGACCACTAAAGATCCTTCTTTCAAACAGCCTGAAGCCAAAACTCCGCCGATAATATCGCCGTTAAAAATTTCTCCGTTGGGACCGGTGACAGCCATTCTGTCGCCATCGGCGTCGAAAGCGACCCCGAAATCGGCATTTGTTTCTTTTATTTTTTTGATTATTTTTTCCGAGGCATCAGGAAGGCGCGGATTTGTCGGATGCGACGAGAAACTTCCGTCAGCGTCAAAAAACATCGGCTCGTAAACAATACCCAAGGCATCCATATATTTTTTTGCAAGAACCGAAACGGCGCCGCCTCCGGCGTCAACGACAATTTTCATTTTTCTCTTAACTGAAAAACCCCGCGTCAAAAAACCTATATATTTTTCTTCGAGATTCGCCCGAAAAACACCGCCCTTCTTTCCGGTTATTTTATCAGTGGAAACTTCCTTGACGGCAATATCCGCTATTTCCCGAATTTCCGCGTCTCCTATCCATTCGCCGCCTTTTTTCATCATCTTGAACCCGTTATTATCCGAAGGATTATGAGAAGCCGTAACCATGATGCCTCCGAAAACGCCAAGTTCTTTCACCGCAAAAGAAAAAAGAGGCGTAGTCGAAACTCCCGTATCAACAACATCAAATCCGGAATCATTGATACCCTCAATAACAGCCTCGGCTAAAGAAAGCGAGCTTTCCCTCACGTCGCGCGCGACAAGAACGCGCGGTTTTTTAAAAAAAGGCTTTTTTTGATATTTTTTCAAATAAAGACAAATGGCGCGACTTATCAAATAAGCGGTTTCTCGGTTTATATCTTCATCTGTTTTTCCCCTTATATCGTAAACATGAAATATGGATGGGTTGATTTTTGGCATATGATATTTATTATAGGGCTTAACGGGGCATTGAGCAAAAAAAATCTCCGCAGAAAAACGAAAAAAGCGCAATATATCGAAGATTCCATGGGGACTTGCGTATTTCAAAAAACGTTGCTAATATAAAGTTCAAGGCCTTCTGAGGCCTAAAAAAATACCGCAAAATGGACAAAGACAACAAAACATACGAACTTGATTACCTCTTAAACCCGTCGATAAAAGATGAGGAATATAACGATTTTTCAGACAAAATACGGGACATGATCGCCAAAAAATCCGGAATGATGGTCAGCAACGGAGAAAAAAAACTTATGCCGCTTGCCTATCCGATTAAAAAAGAAACCAGCGCTGTTTTTGGCTGGATTAAATTTGTAAGCGGACCGGAAACAATCGCCGATTTGAAAAACTTGCTGGAAAAACAAGATTCTGTTTTAAGATTTCTGATAATCAAACCGCTAAAAGATAAGCCTCTCAAGGCGCTGGTAATCAAATCGAGAAAGAAAAAAGAAGAATACCCGCAGGCAACTTCTCCGGAAAAAGAACCGGCACCGGTGGC
Source organism: uncultured Candidatus Saccharibacteria bacterium (assembly GCA_964625935.1). Lineage (GTDB taxonomy): Bacteria > Patescibacteriota > Minisyncoccia > JAHISW01 > CAZVBU01 > CAZVBU01. The sequence goes on along the minus strand of CAZVBU010000108.1, from coordinate 344 downwards.
GGTGTCGTCGTCGTCGGCGGTAAAGGAGAAAACTGAAAAAGAAAATATACAGGAAGAAGAACTGGATAAAAAAATTGAAGAACTTTTGGGCGTCGAATAATAATCACACAACCAAAAAAACATGAACTTAAATAAAGCTTTCATTATAGGCAATCTGACGCGCGACCCGGAAACAAGAGCGTTACCTTCGGGCATAACCGTGGCCTCTTTCGGCGTCGCGACAAACAGAGTTTGGTTCAACCAGAAAACAAAAGAAAAACAACAGGATGTGCAATTCCACAACATTGTAACATTCGGAAAACAAGCCGAACATATCAGCATCATGCTTTCTGACAGATCCCTGG
>CAZVBU010000107.1:0-1979 GCA_964625935.1 uncultured Candidatus Saccharibacteria bacterium | reverse complement strand
GGAGTGCCGGAATCGCCGGTTGTAGACCGCACCGGAGCCGGTGATTCTTTCGGTTGCGGTTTTGTCTCAGGCCTTATCGAAAATGCCGGGGACATTGTTTCGGCTATTCAAATCGCCACGGATAACGCCACTTCAGTTGTCGCGTGCTATGGGTCAAAAAAAGGACTTTTGAAGAAGGGAGAAACCAGCGGCTATCCTCCTGTAACCGTTGAAAAAATGGTTTTATAATCTGTTCTTATCGCTGTTTTTGAAGGCCGTTTTTATCTGAACGGTTTTTTTATTTTGTAAATATTTGAAATTATTGTCCGGTTTGCTATGCTTAAATCGACAGGTTTTTGGGATTGTTTTTTGAAAAATCATCTATTTTGCTTCATGACGAGGGAGATGTGATTATGAAAATACCGCGAAAGAAATTTTGTATGATATTTTTGTTTTTCTCATTTTTCGCTTTAGTGGTTTTTTCTTTTTTTCCCGGTTGCCGGACCGAAAAGAATGTTTTTGCCGATGCCGGGTGGAAGTCGCCCGAGTGGGGAGACGGCAAATACGACAGAATGCATTTTTTGACGAAAACCGCCGAAGATACTATGCGTTATGAACTTGAAAAATCTTTTGTGAGAATAATAATTGAAGCCAGTTTTCGAGTTTCCGATTCGGAACAGGATGTTGTCAGGCCGATGGCGTACGGCAACGGCGTTGTCATTGAAATTCCAGGCATGCTTGGGAAGTATATTATTACAAATTTTCATGTTATTGATTGCGAGAGTTTCAGGCCGCCAAATTTTGAAGTTGTTATAAAGCGCTATCTTTTATACAAAGGGCAAAAGATAGAAATTCCCGATTCTTTTGTAGTCGGCCAGAAGATGGAAAACGACTTCGCGGTTATTAAACTGCCTCCCGATATTGACATTCCTTCTTTGCCATGTTTGGTGGGTAAATCGCTGGAGCTTAAGGCTGACGACGCTCTTTATGGGGTTAGCCATCCTCAGAATTTTAAGAATTTGGTTTTTCGCAGGGGAACGGTTGCCGACATTTACGATTTGGAAGTTGACCCGCAAATAGCAGACGCTTTTAAAATGAACGAAGACGCCAGAAAGATCAGTTTCGGCGGTTCATTTTTATCGTCTCTCAACGTTTATCCGGGGGACAGCGGCGGGGCGGTTTTCGCGATTCGGGACGGGAAACTTGAATATGTCGGTATTATAAGCAATATTCCCATACATACGTTCAATCCGGTTATCGGCTGGAATGGCGTGGGCTATGTTATCAGACAAGCGTCGCTTGGTTTGTGCGGGGTTATACGCATAGAAACCGCGTTAGATTCAGTTTTTATCGGCCGTTAAAAAATTGGCTGGGGTTTTTGAGAATATAATATCCGTGTTTTTCACGGATATTTTTTATAATTTCAGTAAAATAATTTTTGTGTTTTTTGACATATTATTTTTTATATGCTTTTGGGACTTTTTTGTGTTGACCCGCTTCTTTTTGCGGTGCTATTTTAAAGATAAATGAAACAGGCGGTTAATAAGATAAAGCCGCGCAAATGAGCCGAAAGCGCGCCGTACCGGCGACTTTGGTTCGTTTTTGCGTTATGCGCGACCTTTGAAAAACAAATAAAGAGCTTTTTACAAGGCAACCAAGGAGGCGTTGTTTATGAGTAATGTTTTCGATAGTTTTTCCGATTCTTTCGCGAAAATCAAAGAAATCAAGCGTGAAATGTCCAAGGTTATTATCGGCCACGACGAGGCAATCAACGGAATTTTGATTTGCTTGTTTGCCGGCGGCCATTTGCTTTTGGAGTCGGCCCCGGGTCTCGCCAAGACACTTATGGCGGAAAGCTTGTCCAGAATTTTTGACGTTAAACACAAAAGGATACAGTTAACGCCCGACATTCTTCCTCAGGATGTCACCGGAGCGGAAATGCCCATTTGGGGCACAACCGATTTTACGGTAAGAAAGGGTCCGATATTCGCTGGTTTGGT
>CAZVBU010000106.1:0-2210 GCA_964625935.1 uncultured Candidatus Saccharibacteria bacterium | reverse complement strand
GATTCCATGTCTCTTATTAATACGGTTGATTGGATAAAATATACCGAATCGCCGCGGTATAGCGCGGAAAATGTTTTTTTGCCGTACGAACCGGAAAAAGAAAATTATTTTATAACGACGCGCTATTGTTATTTTTTGAAGTCGATGCGGGAATTATGCGCTTTTGCCGGACAAAACTACGAAAAAGAGTTTGTAAGGGATTTCTCAGAAAATACGCAAAATATCATGGCGGTTTACAGGATAAAATTTCTTATCCGCTAAAAAGCAAGAAAATAAGATTAAAATTTTGTATAATAAAAAGGCTTTAGATTTAACGGGTGAAAATATATAAATGGATTTTTTTTTAAAAATAAAAAAATATTTTTCCGGTTTTAATATCGATTTTTGTTTTTCAAAATTTAAAGACGGATATATTTTTTGGATAAGCGCGCTTGTTGTTTTGCTTTTGTTTTTTTACGCTGTTACTCAGGTTGATTACTACGGCGGGCCGAAAGAGTTCATTATAGGAAAAACCGGATTATTCGGGGAGTTGCCCGCGCCGAACGAGCCGACCTTGGTGCCGACCCAGGTTCCCACGCCGGTTCATTTGAAAACTCCGGATTCCGTAAAAGCGATTTATATGACGAGCTGGGTTTCGGGAACAAAAGATTGGCGTGCAAGCCTTGTTCAAATGATAGAAGAAACGGAACTTAACGCCGTTGTGATAGACGTTAAGGATTATACTGGTAAGATTTTTTTCAAAACGGATGATCCTGTTATTTCCAAAATAAATCCGGTTGAAGTAAGAGCTCACGATCTGAAAGATTTTATAACCCACCTTCACAGGAAAAATATTTACACCATAGCCAGAATAAGTGTTTTTCAGGATCCTCATCTGGCGAAAGTCAGGCCGGATTTGGCGGTAAAGAGAACCGATGGAGCAGTATGGAAAGATAGAAAAGGGTTAAGCTGGGTTGATCCGGCCTCTCCCGAGGTCTGGGATTATACGGTTCGCATAGCCAAAGAGACCGAAAAAATGGGTTTTGATGAATTGAATTTTGATTACATCAGATTTCCTTCAGACGGCAACATGAGCATTATCAAATATACTTTTTATGACGGGAAAATATCGCGCGCCGAAGCTTTGAAAAACTTTTTTGCTTATCTTAAAAAAGAACTCTCTTCCGCGAATGTTCCGCTTTCCGCCGATTTGTTCGGGATGACCACGTGGAATACCGATGATCTCAACATAGGCCAGGTTCTTGAAAATGCGGCGCCCTACTTTGATTACATCGCTCCCATGGTTTATCCTTCGCATTATCCGGCGACGTTTCAGGGTTTCAAAAACCCGGCGGAGCATCCTTATGAAATAGTAAATACGGCGATGATTCGGGCTTCAGAAAGATTGACGGCGGCAAGTTCCACTCCTTTAAAATTACGCCCGTGGCTTCAGGATTTTGATATGGGAGCGGAATACGACGCCCCAATGGTCAAAAAGCAGATGCAGGCGGTTTACGATGCCGGCCTTACAAGCTGGATGCTTTGGGATCCGTCCAATAAATATACGAGAGCGGCTTTGAGCGCTGTGCCGACAAGGTAGCAGATTCGTTCATTTTTATCGTTTCGAGAGGGGATTTCGGGGTTTTTGTGTGTAAGGAAAATTTGCAAAGAAAGCAAAAAATTTATTATAATAGAATAGTATGGTCAAAAAGGCGGAAAGTAATTTGCTGAAATTTTCGGTTAATACAAAGGTCTACTCCTTGGAAGCTGTTTTGAGCACTTGTTATGTTTTTATAGACAGGGCTTATTTGTTTTTGGACGGCGATCCGAAAAAAAGTATTGTCATAACGATGAAAGCAAAAAATCCATCCGGAACGGAAAAATAGATTCTCTTAAGGGGGAATTTTATAACGAGCTTTTGAACGCTTCTTTGAGAATAAAGCTTAGTGAGCGCCATAAGGATATACGAAAATATATAGTGGAGCAGGCTTTGTTTTCCGCAGCCAAAGGATTTGAAGCGGAAATTACCGCAGAGAAGAGCGCGGCAGAGTCGTCTTACGAAGCCGGTTTGAGTTACAAGGATGATCCCCTGGGAATCGCTATTCCCTGGGAAGACAAATATGGAAAAGAAAACAAAAAAAATTAATTTTAACCGGAAAATTTACAGCGAGAAGGCGGTTAAAAAAGCGAAATATTTAAAATAACTTTTTACACTTTATTTTATTTTTAAA
>CAZVBU010000105.1:0-2240 GCA_964625935.1 uncultured Candidatus Saccharibacteria bacterium | reverse complement strand
CTATTAGGCAGTTATGAAAAAGAAAAGCAGGGAACTCTTGGAAAATGAACTGTTCACGGACAGCAAAACTTTTCTTGATTCTTACAATAAAAAAGCGCCCGCTAATTTTTTGCAAGCAACCGAAAAAAATCTTGATGATTTCAAAAGAACTCACCGCGCTCTTTTTAAAAATAGCGAAAAGTGGTCAATATTAAAGCACAGGAAAAAACTGATGGACTGGCTTTTTCTGGAAAAAAAATGAACGCTCAAAACCAAAATGAAACATTCTCCGGACTCGGCATCGCGCCAAGGATTTTGGATGTTTTGGAAAAACTGGAACTGAAAAAACCTACGCCCATCCAATCGCGGGCTATTCCTCCTTCTCTTGAAGGAAAAGATGTGATAGGCATCGCGCAAACCGGCACGGGAAAAACGCTCGCGTTCGGCGTTCCCATGATACAAAGACTGGCGCAAACCAAAGGCAAAGGGCTCATTCTCCTCCCGACAAGAGAACTCGCCATACAAGTTGAAGAAACACTTCTGTCTGTCGGAAAAACACTGGGACTTAAAACAGCTCTTCTTATAGGCGGCGCCGCCATGGGTCCGCAATTAAACGCGCTTTCAAAAAATCCCAATATCATAATCGGCACCCCGGGCAGAATCATGGACCATCTCGAACAAAAAAAACTTGATTTGAGCGAAGTAAACATATGCGTTCTCGACGAAGCGGACAGAATGCTCGATATGGGTTTCGCCCCGCAGATAAAAAAAGTGATCCAAAATGTCCCCAAAAGCAGGCAAACTCTACTTTTCTGCGCGACAATGCCCGACGATATAGTGAAAATAGCCACGCAATACATGAAAATGCCGTTCCGCGTTGAAATAACAAGGCCGGGCATGGCCGCGGAAAAAATTGAACAGGAGCTTTTTGTGCTGAAAAACGACCAAAAATTGCCCCTGCTTAAAAAACTCCTGGAGCAGTATCGCGGTTCCGTGCTTGTATTTTCAAGAACAAAACACGGCGCGAGAAAAATCTGCTACGCGCTGAGAAACTCCGGCTACAAGGCGGCCGAGATACATTCCAACCGCTCTCTTATCCAAAGACGCGAAGCGCTTGAAGGATTCAAATCCGGCAAATACCGCATACTAACGGCAACAGATATCGCGTCGCGCGGAATAGACGTCGTCGGCATCGAGCTTGTCATAAACTACGACATACCGGAAAACCCTGAAGACTACGTCCACAGAATAGGGCGCACGGGGCGCGCGGGACAACCGGGACGCGCCATAACAATGGCCACGCCGGAACAAAAAAACGAACTTCAGGAAATAGAAAACCTTCTTCAAACATTTATTATGATATCAAAACTACCGCCTGACATCCCGCCCTCGAAACTCGCCGACTCCCCGTTCCCCGCAAGAGCGCGCGGCGCTCGTGGTCCAAAAACATCCGGAAAACGGCCGTTCGGACAGAACCGTCAGCCATTCGGCCGCAACCGCCGGCCATTCGGCCAAAATCGCCGGCCGTCAGGATTCGGTGGGCGCCCGGCTCCGCGCAGGCGCTGGTAATTTTATTTTATAAAATCAAAACATATGAATCTTTTAATCAGATGGCTCGCGTCGGCTCTTGTGATATTTGCCACCGCTTATGCTTTTCCGGCGATAAAAATAACCGATTTCAAAACCGCGGTTATCGCGGCCGTTGTTCTGGGACTTATAAATCTTATAATCAGGCCGGTTGTCAAACTTTTTACGCTTCCGATAAATATTCTGACACTTGGTCTTTTCACGCTTGTGATAAACGCGGCGATGATAATGCTCGCCGACTATTTTGTAGACGGATTCAAGGTTTCCACTTTCTGGTGGGCGCTTCTTTTGGGCGCTATTCTTTCTGTGGTTAATATCATCCTGAAAAAAGAAGAAAAATAATTTACCGCTGAAACTAAAAAGCCCTTAGTTTATTCATTGAAACGAAGGGATTTTTAAAAAAATCCTTTTAAATTAAACTAAAAAATATAAATACACCAAGTTATTATATCACCATATCCGCTTTTCTATTTTTTTATTAAGATTTATAATATTTGTATATGGAAAAAATAAAAGAAAACATACAGCCGATTATCGCCACACTGGCAACCATTATAATAATCGCCGGACTCGGATATTACTGGTACACAAACAGAACAAATCCGGGAGTGGATACGGAACTCCCGAACCAAACCGAAGCGCCGACTCCTTCACTGACACCAAGCGCCTTACCA
>CAZVBU010000104.1:0-2427 GCA_964625935.1 uncultured Candidatus Saccharibacteria bacterium | reverse complement strand
TCGTTTTGTCGCGCGGCTGGTTTGTCCGCGCTTTTCGCAAACTTTACAAAACTTTCCGTCATATCCTTTTATTCCGAAAAAGCAAGTTTCGGAAATCTGCTCGTCCGTCGCGTAATATCTGAAAATCGCGGAAAGAAACCGCTTTATTTTGCCTAATGTATTTTTCAAAGAACGCGCTCCTCTCTAAAATTCGGTATTTATTTTATACATCATTTCAAACGCGGAAGCAAGCTCCTGCCGGTCATTTCCGGCGCAGGCTTAAGTCCCAAAATTTCCAAAACAGTCGGAGCAACATCCGTAATAACACCCTGCGGATTGCCGTATGATTTCAATATTCCGTCCGCGTTTAGTTCCGCCTTACGTTTCCAATTTTGTCCGACAATAAAAAACGGCACGGGATTCGTAGTATGGTTTGTCCGCTTGCCGCCGGTAACCCGGTACATTTTTTCCTCGACATTTCCATGATCGGAAGTGATTAAAAAAGTTCCACCAAGACCGATAATTTTTTCCGCTATTTTACCGACGCAATCATCAATGACCTCGATAGACTTGACGCACGCCTCGAAATTTCCCGTGTGGCCGACCATATCCGTATTGGCGAAATTAACAAGAATAAAATCATACGAACCAAGCGATTCGATGACTTTTTCGGTAACGGCGCAAGCCGACATTTCCGGAACTTCGTCGTAATGATGGACATGAGGCGACGGAACAAGGGCTCTGTCCTCGCCATCAAAAGGTTTTTCCCTACCGCCGTTGAAAAAATAAGTGACGTGAGCGTATTTTTCCGTTTCCGCTATATGAAGCTGTTTTAATCCGGCTTCCGAAATAATCTTCGCCAGAGGATTTTCGATGACAAGCGGGGGAAAAGCAACCTCGGCCGGATACTCCGGGTCGTACTGAGTCATTGTGACAAAAACCAGGTTTGCCACCTTTTTTCTTTGAAACCCGGAAAATTCCTCCAAGACAAAAGAAGCGGTAAGTTCGCGTTCGCTGTCTTCGCGGTAATTAAAATAAATGGCCGCGTCTCCCGGTTTTATCCGGGTGTTCATATCGCCATTAAGTCCTGTCGCGGCAAAACCCGGCTCGACAAATTCGTCGGTCAAATCTTTCGCGTAGCATTTTTCTATATGCTCCGAGGCGATTTCAAATTTTTCTCCGAATCCCGATTCCGTCAAAAGACGGTAGGTTTTTTCTATCTTCGACCAATTACGGTCTCTATCCATTGAAAAATTCCTGCCGATAACCGAAACAATTTTCGCGTTAGGATAAAATTTCTCAAGGCGCATCTCAAAATTGCGGAAAAAACCGGCACTTTCCTTTGGTGGAGCGTCGCGACCGTCCGAAAACAGATGAAGATAAACGCGGGGTACCTCTTTCTCTTTCATCAAATCAAGCAGAGCATACAAATGTTCGGCGTAAGAATGCACCGAGCCGGAAGAAAAAAGTCCCATTATATGGACATTGCCTCCGGCCTTGCCTCTTTCAACCGCCTTGATAAAAACCGGATTTTCCGCGAAACTTCCATCCTGAATCGAAGTTATAATTCTCGGAAGATGGCTGTAAATTATTTTTCCGGCGCCGATGGTAAGATGCCCGACCTCGCTGTTTCCGGCCTCGCCCCACGGCAAACCGACAGCCAAACTGGACGCCTGCAGGGTGGTAAACGGATACCATTTTTCAATTTCCGAGAAATTCGGATGTTTTGCCAGCGTCCAAGGAGAAGCCGCGGCTTCGGAATTATATCCGAATCCGTCAACAATCGCCAAAACAACAGGCGGTTTTCTTTCCATAATTATAATTGTATCATTTTTGAACCCACCCGGCCAAAAAACAAAAAAAATCCCTTCAAAAAATGAGGGGGGCTTTAAAATCGCGGCTATTGAACCATAACGGCCCGCTAGACAAAAAAAGCAATATCTGATAATATATTCTTGTTGTTATCAAATTTTTAAGACGAAGATTAGTAATTAACCATATTTCTCGAAACCGTTAAATCAGAAGAGCCAAAAAACTTAAAAAAACCAATAAAATCATGACAATTAACGGACTCACGGGAAAAGAAAACTATCATGTCATTACAACTGCTATTTGCGGCAGTGGCGTTTTCGGGTTTGGCCGGAATAGGATTGGGCTATATAATACGCCATCTCATTCTGCTTCAAAGAAAAACCTCAATAGAGCTCAGAATCAAACAGCTCCTCGTAGACGCTAAAGCCAAAGCTCAGGCCACCATAGAGGAGGCCTCAAAAAAATCCGAAGCTATTCTCGAAAAAGCCAAGGAAGAAGAAAGAGCGGCGACCATTCAGGTGCGCAAGCTCGAAGAAAGCATAACAAGAAGGGAAGAAGCGCTCGAAAAAAGACGCGGAAACCTGGAAAAAGACGAAAACGACCTCAAATCCAAACTGGACAAAGTGCGCAAAGTGA
>CAZVBU010000103.1:0-2615 GCA_964625935.1 uncultured Candidatus Saccharibacteria bacterium | reverse complement strand
ATAAATATAATTATACAAATAAAGGAGCCGGTTAAAACGGAGTTTTAACATAGGCGCTATTCAATAAATCAAAATTTATTTATTGACGAGCCGTTTGATAAAAATTCTTTTAAAATTTTTTCTTTTTCTTTTGCCCCAAAAAGCGATTTTAAATATTTTTCACGCTTCATCGCTTCCGCGCGAGTATCGTATTCTTCTGATTTAATAAGCTCTAACGGCAATCTGCTTTTTGTAGATTTTACCCTGCCGGAAAAATGCAAAACAAGCCGTTTTTCCAAATTAACGGTTTGACCAACATACAATTTTTTGTCCTTACGGCTATATAATATATAAACCGCGAACTTCATAAATTATTCAGCTCCGGAGCCAGGGCTCGAACCTGGAACCATCGCGTTAACAGCGCGCCGCTCTACCATTGAGCTACTCCGGAGCTGAATAATTTATTTTAAAAGAATTTTTATTAAAATAGGCCTGGAACCATCGCGTTGACAGCGCGCCGCTCTACTCTATTCAATAAATATAATTATACAAATAAAGGAGCCGGTTAAAACGGAGTTTTAACATAGGCTCTATTCAATAAATATAATTATACAAATAAAGGAGCCGGTTAAAACGGAGTTTTAACATAGGCGCTATTCAATAAATCAAAATTTATTTATTGACGAGCCGTCTAAAACAAAGTTTTAGAATAGGCCATTGAGCTACTCCGGAACATACCTTAGTTGTTAGTTTACAGATAACGGTTTATAGCCGCATACCCGTAAAAACCAACCAAAATTTATTTTTTAAAAGATCTGATTAATCCATCCAGCAATTTTATAACTTCTTCCAACGTCTTGTCTACTTCAGTATAATCAATTTTGCTGAATTCGTGCAACTTTTTGCAAATAACCATTTGAGTTTCCAATTCAGCTGCTGAACCACAGGCAAAATGCAAAAAATGAACAAAATCTTTATCAGAACTTCTTTTTTGTCCCTCTGCTATATTTGACGCAATACTCACAGCCGCACGTCTCATCTGGGAAACCAAACCAAACTGCTCTGACTTCGGAAATTTTTTAGTCAATTCATAAACCAATACAACCAAATCAATAGCCCTCTGCCAAACAATCAATTTCTTATACGCCATCACACTATAAACTATCAACTATAAACTCTCGACTGATTAATAGTTTTCAAGCTTCTTTATTTTGTCATGCAAGCGTATCTTCTCAAGCGCCTTGGCTTCAATCTGGCGGATGCGTTCGCGCGTTACTCCGAACTCTTTGCCCACTTCTTCGAGCGTATGCACCACCCCGTCTTTAAGCCCGAAACGCATTTCAAGAATTTTCTGTTCGCGCGGAGTAAGGTCTATCAAGATTTCGGCAAGCTGTTCTTTTAAAAGCCGACGCGACGCCTGCTGGGACGGCGAAAGGATTTTATCGTCCTCAATGAATTCTCCCAAAACCGAATCTTCGTCCTCGTCGCCCACCGGCGCTTCAAGGGAAACGGTTTCCTGCGAAATTTTCTGCATGTGGCGGATTTTATCCACGTCAGTTCCCATTTCCGCGGCAATTTCCTCCGCCAACGGGTCCCGACCCAAATCCTGCGTCAGACGGCGAAAAACTTGCTGATATTTGGAAATAGTTTCAACCATATGGACAGGAATGCGTATCGTGCGCGACTGGTCGGCCAAAGCGCGAGTTATCGCCTGGCGTATCCACCATGTGGCGTAAGTGGAAAACTTGAATCCCTTTCTCCAGTCGAATTTTTCAACCGCGCGGAAAAGGCCGAGGTTTCCCTCCTGAATCAAATCAAGAATCGTGAGATTCGGCGTCCTGCCTATGTATTTTTTCGCTATAGAAACAACAAGGCGCAAATTCGCCTGCGCGAGCTGTTTTTTCGCGTCCTCGTCCCCCGCTTCAATGCGCTTGGCGAAATCTTTTTCCTCCTGCGCCGTGAGAAGCGGAATTTTTCCGATTTCTTTGAGGTACATCTGGACAGAATCGGCGCTGGCTCCGGTGTCGTCGCTCAAATTTATTTTTTCTTTTTCTTTTCCCGCGCCGTCGCCGAGCATTTCCGCTCCTTCCAAAACATCCACTCCGTTTTCCTCAAGCCGGAAATACAAACCGTCGAGAAACGCGATATCTTCCTCCACATCGGGAAACTCTTTCAATATTTCGTTGTGCGTCACAAAACCGCGAAGCCGCCCTTTTTTGAGAAGCGCCTGCATCTTTTTTTCCTTTTCCTCGTCCGTCATATCGGCTACCGAAAGTATTTCTTTCGGCGCGACCGCCGGTTTTTTGAGCTGTTTTTCTTTTTTCGCCGATATTTTTTTCCCGGCATGAACTTTTTTCGCCGGAGTTTTCAAAACAGTTTTCTTAGCCGGCTTTTTCGCCGTTGGTTTCGGCGAAAGAGCTTTACCGGATTTCTTCGGATTTTTTTTGGACAAAGCTTTGATTTTAGCGGTTTTATTCGCCATATTTGAAAAATTTATTAAATTCGCCTTAATTAAGAATAATTATACATAAAAAAACCCCTAAAACAAGGGTAATAAAAGCTCATTAGTTTTCGGTTAAAAACCCGCCCGCGAAGAGGACCGTGGCCGAGCCCGCGGCGACAGTCGCGTTGCCCGT
>CAZVBU010000102.1:0-2625 GCA_964625935.1 uncultured Candidatus Saccharibacteria bacterium | reverse complement strand
ACTGCGCGCCGGCAAGCCTTGTTTTCTGCGGCTCGTATTGTCCTTCCTGGTAAAAAAATCAGAGCACCCCCACGCTTGTTGTTAAGCGTGGGGTTTTTATTTTGTGCAGGGCTGATCCTATTCGAGGCTTAGGTTAATTGTTGTTTCCGGCGGATTAGTATGCTTGATGACAATTTATTTGTCTATCGTTTGGACTTGCCTTTATCTTGTAACGGGGTTGACAAAAAGCCGGAAATCTGATATTATTTAAGGTTCCTGCAATGGTTAAAAATCATTTAAAATAAGGGCGCTTTTAGAGATAATTTATGAAATTAGCCATAACCCCGCACTAATCCTTCGGATAGTACAGGGGGAGAAGCAGGAAAAAAGACAGCGGTTTTTTTAGAAATCATTACTTAATATAAAATATTTATGAAGGTGGCAATGATCGGACAAAAGGGAATACCGGCCGTCTACGGCGGCATTGAACGCCACGTAGAGGAATTAGCCACTCGTTTAACCGAGTGCGGTCTTGATGTTTCCGTTTATTGTCGGCCGTGGTATGGTAGCGAGGAAATTCGCCGGGCGAAAATTTATAAAGGAGTAAGGTTGGTTTTTCTGCCCTCATTTAAGACGAAACATTTTGACGCCATTTCCCATACTTTTTTGGCAACCGTGCACGCTATTTTCGGTAAATACGATGTGATTCATTATCATGGAGTTGGTCCGTCTTTACTTTCTTTTTTACCGAGAATTTTCCGGCCAAAAACTAAAATCGTGACAACTTTTCATTGCATAGATCGGAAACATCAGAAGTGGGGCGTGTTTGCTAAAATTATACTCCGGGCGGGGGAATGGGCCGCTTGTAGGTTTGCTCATAAGACTATCACGGTTTCAAAAACTTTACACCAGTATTGTTCCGAGGCTTATGATAAAGAAACGTCTTATATCCCGAACGGCGTGCCGGTGAGAGAGGAAATCCCAGCGGCTGATTCGGAAATTATGCGTCAGTTCGGCCTGGAAAAAGACAAGTACCTCTTGATGGTTTCCCGGCTTGTTCGCCATAAAGGCGCCCATTATTTGGTCAGCGCTTTTCAGAATTTGAAAGAACGCAATAAAAATTTCGATGATCTAAAACTGGTTTTTGCCGGAGATTCTTCTTTTACTGACGATTACGTCAAAGCCCTAAAAGATTTTGCCAAAGATAACGATGATATAGTTTTTGTCGGTTTTCAATCCGGAAGACCGCTCGAAGATTTATTTTTGAATTGTCTGGCGGTTGTCCATCCGTCCGAATCGGAAGGCCTGCCGATTGCCGTGCTTGAAGCCATGAGCTACGGCAAGGTTGTTCTGGCTTCCGATATTCCGGAGAATATGGAATTAGTTAAAGATTTCGGCATGTATTTCAGAAATAAAGATATTGACGATCTGACTGAGAAACTTGAAAATTTGGTCAACAAAAAAGATCTTGTCTCACAAGGGCTGATTGCCAGAAATTTTGTCGCAGAACACTACAATTGGGAAAAGATCGCGCTCGAAGTGAAACAGCTTTACTGCGCGATATAAAAATTTCCGCCAAAGGTGGATCAGCCTCTGGCTGGGAAAATATAAAAAAAGGCTGGGGGCTAAAACTCCAGTCTTTTTTTAAATGATTATGGTATAATAATTATTCAGCGGTTTTCGGGTTGGGGGAGTACAGGGTATTTCTGATCCGCCATTTTTCCACATACTGCCCAAGACCCTTTGTTTCGGTTTTATATTTGACGAGCGGCCTCTGCTGAGACCATTTTACAAGACTTGCAAAATCAATTTTATATCTGCCGCGGACAACGACATAGCGCAGCTCCTGGTCTTTTATAGCTCGTCTGATGGTTAGGGGATTAACCCCGAAAAGCCGGGCGGCTTCGGAGACGGAAACGCGGATTAGGTTCTGGTTGGCCATATTTTAGGAAAATTATTAATTCTTAAATTAAATTATTTTTTTGCTATTTTTGGAGATTAAAGTAGGATATAAATTTCGGAATTTAGTATATGATATTGTTAATAATGTGTTTAGGATAATGTTAACATTTCTATTATAAATCCCTTTATTTTGTTTGTAAAGAGGTGGTGTGGATAAATAAGTTAATATTATTCTTAACATTATGTATATAATATCTTTAACATCAAAATCGGGGAAAGCAGCGAAAAACGTGAAGGTCTGACATTGAAATTATTTGTCAGTTTAGCGGTTTTTACCTATACTAGGGGTGTAACAAAAAGCTAAAAAATCGTCTCAATGAGTAGAAGCTTGAAAGAACAATATTTATTCCTGAAATTACGCGCCACCCGTGACCCGGAGGTCTACGGCAAACTTTACGATATTTACGTAGACGAAATTTACCGGTTCATTTTTTTTAAGGTCTCGTCCAAAGAAGAGGCGGAAGACCTGACCGGTGAAGTTTTTTTGAAGACCTGGCAGTATATTAATGAAAAAGATGCGAAGCCGGTTGATAATCTCAGAGCCTTCCTTTACCAGACGGCGCGCAATACAGTAATTGATTATTACCGGACCAAGGGTTCGCGGGAAGAGTCGATTGACGAGATGGATGATGGCGAACCGTTGAGAGCGGATCTCGCCGATCCGAAACAAGACTTTGCGGAAAA
>CAZVBU010000101.1:0-2710 GCA_964625935.1 uncultured Candidatus Saccharibacteria bacterium | reverse complement strand
GGTCAAAAAAATAATCTTATTCATAACACGATTCGGATTATTTTTAATCTCGTGTTCCCAAAAACGAAAAACTTTCCACCCGTCCCGAATAAGTTGTTTTTTGACCTCCTTGTCCCTTTTCTGATTGTTGGCGATTTTTAGTTTCCAATACTTCGTATTTGTTTTTGGCTGTGTTTTACATCGCGGGCACCCGTGCCAAAAACAGCCGTCTATAAAAATCGCCACCTTTTCTTTCTGAAAAATAAAATCCGGAACGCCGAAAACGCGACGGCTATGTCTGCGCCAGCCTGTAATTTTGTTTGCCCGAAGCAGTTTTGAAAAAGCAATTTCCGTAGTTTGATTTCCCCTGCTCCGAATAGCCGTCATGTTTCGGCTCCGTTGTTCTCTCGTTATTTTGTCCATCGCAATTATTCCTCGTCATCGTCAGAGGCTTCCTCCTCGCCGGATTCGCCGTTTTCATTCAAAAACTTTTCGTATGACCCAATGCGCGTAAAATCAATGTCGTAAGTTTCATTATCAGTCTTGTAGATAACAACGGTATCAAGCCCGATTGCCTGAAGTTTGTCGTAAGTCAGCATTTCCCGCTCCGGAAGATTAAGAACATCGCGCAAAAGCCATTTGCCAAGAGCAGAGTTTGGGTTACTCATTAAAGCTTTGCTGTTATCTTGGCAAACTTTTGCGCTCATTGTCGTCCTGTCGGGCAAAGTGAGTTCAAATGCTTGGTCGCGCGGAGGAAAGAAATTCGGAAACTTTCGGTGTAGCCACGCCGGTATTGGAATATAAATCTCGTTCGCATCGCGCGGACGACCGCTGGCGTTCCACTGGTTAAGTCCGCTTTTTTCAGGAACCTTTTTATCTCCTCCGCGCGTAGAATACAGCGGAAGAAATACATGGGGCTGGACTTTTATCGGCGCAAAAATTAGTCCGGCTTCTGTTATAAGTTTCTCAATTTCGTCAAACGGGTCCTCAAGAATTCTAACCGGAACCTCAAGAAGCACATTTTCGGGTGTAATGAACCGCTTATACAGCGTGCTTTT
Source organism: uncultured Candidatus Saccharibacteria bacterium (assembly GCA_964625935.1). Taxonomy (GTDB): domain Bacteria; phylum Patescibacteriota; class Minisyncoccia; order JAHISW01; family CAZVBU01; genus CAZVBU01. The sequence goes on along the minus strand of CAZVBU010000101.1, from coordinate 1,673 downwards.
TGCGACATTGAAAGAATACTCTGCGGACGGGTCGGAAAACTGGATTGTGTTTCCGTTTGCTTTTAGGTCTTTTATTTCGTCAATTTTAATGAGAGGAGCCGGAGTTTCATAGACAAGAATTTTTCCGACCTGTCGCGTTATGCAGTGATAAATAATCTGTTCCAGCCCGAAAATGCGCTTTGTTGTTTCTATACGCTCATTTCTAAGCTCCGCAATTTTTTTGATTTTTTCTTCTGTACCGAGCGCGCGAAAAAGCGAGTGGTCGCTGTTAAATTCGGCAACTTTTTCAAATGATTTCCCGTTTTTGTGCAGGAATGTCTTTATGCCGAAACCGATTTTATTTTTTGAAGCGTCAGCTGAAGCGTCCGAGCGCGAAAGATTTTCAGCTTCAAACGCCTTACAAAATAAATTTTCCGCAGCCCGATATGCAATATACGGCTCCGGCGCTTCGGAAAATAATTTTGAGAGCGAACCAACCGCTTTAAGCAGCCGTTCGTAATGCTCCCGCTGTTCTTTTGACTGGCTCTCTATAAACATAGTTATTATTCGTTTGCAGGGCTTTAACCATTTGCTTTGCGACCCTTTCTATCACAGACACTGTGACAGAATTTCCAAACTGCTTGTATAGCTTGGTATCCGGCAAATCTTTAGGGAGTTTATAACTTTCGGGAAAGCCCTGCAAACGGGCGCATTCCCTCGGTGTAAGTTTCCGAATCCCTTTTTTGTCTTTGATGAGAGGGACATTGTGTCCGCCCATTCCCATATTCGCGGTAAGTGTCGGACACACGCCGCTTTTATTTTCGCGGACATAAGCGCGCCGCCATTGATAAACTGTGTTCGGAGACTTTATCGCTTCTTTAAGTTGCTTATACAGTGCGCTGTCGTTGTAGTAATACTTGTTATCAACCGATTCCTCCAAAATATCAGAAATACTTTTTGTAAGAGGTGTCGGATTCGGAAACTCAAATGTATCGTGCGCCTTCTTTGACTTAAATCCGACAATATAAACTCGCTCGCGATTCTGCGGGACATTTCCGTACTCCATGCTGTTTAGAACTTTCACTTTTACATGATAACCAAGGTCAGCAAGCGCGTCCGAAATAATTTTGAAGGTCTTGCCTTTGTCGTGAGATTTTAGATTTTTTACATTTTCAAGCAAAAACGCAGACGGCTTTTTGTCCCGCAGAATCCTTACAATCTCAAAAAATAAATCGCCTCTGCCCGTATCAAGAAATCCGCGCCGATAACCCGCAACAGAAAACGACTGGCAAGGAAATCCGCCGAGCAAAATATCAAAAGCAGGCATAGATGCGCTTTTTATTTTTTGAATATCGCCGACAGTAAGCGGAGCGGTTTTATAATTCAAATCGTAGGTCGGTTTGCAGTAAGGGTCAAAATCGTTGGAAAAAACAGTTTCAAATCCGGCGCGCTCAAAGCCCATTCGTATTCCTCCGATACCGGCAAACAGGTCTAAAGTTTTGTATGTTTTATTGCTCATAAAAATATAGTTTAATTTAGGGCATTTGGCGCGCCGGACTGCCAGTGTCCACACCTTAATTCTATATGTTTTCCGGAAAAAAAGCAGCTAGTACCGGACTCTTGACCTGTGGATGTTCGTGCTAGATTCATTTTAGCAACTTTTGCCTATTTTAACCATAGCTCTTTTTGTATTT
>CAZVBU010000100.1:0-2897 GCA_964625935.1 uncultured Candidatus Saccharibacteria bacterium | reverse complement strand
CTCCTTTTATACCCCAAATAGGCTGAAAAAATATAATCCCCGAAACTATACCGATATTATAAAAAATTCCGCTTAAAGCGTAGGCAAGAAAACGCTTCCGCGTTTGAATAACGCTGGAAACTATATTGGAAAAGCCCAAAAACAGCGGAGAAAGCAGAAGGACCCTGCTCAATGCGACCATTTCCCTGAATCGGCTGTCGTCAAAACCCGGCGCCACAAAACGGCATAATATCGGAGCCAGAAAAAACGACACGGCGACAAGAATGATTATCAGGACAGAAAAAACGGAAAAAACGGAATTTATAAAACCGGAGGCCGCGTTTTTTCCTCCGCCGTCCTTGTATTTTTCAAGAAAAATCGGAATTATCGCGGTAACGGAAACCAGAAGCAAAGAAACAACATACAAAAAATCCGGAAGCCGAAAAGACGCGTAATAAACATCGAGGGCTTCCCCGGCTCCGAACCGTGAAGCCAAAAGCCTGTCTCTCGCGATGGCCAGAAGTTTCGATCCCACGCTTGCCACGGCCAAAAGCAAAGCGGCCTGATGAAGACCGCTTATTTTTTTATCCAAGAAACAAAAAAAATTTTGCATAAAATGCCTTTAACGCCGCAAAAGGGGGAAATATCCCCCTTTTGCGGAAATACGCTTCTTTAATTTACGGTTGCTCCCGGATGACTGAATTTTCATCTTTTACGGGCGGTTCGTCGCGATTTTCCGGTTGAGGCGCCGGCGGAGAAAGGTGCGAAAGCGCCGCCCTGCCCGCTCTCAAATTGGAAAGTATAGTATTCACTTCTTCGTTTCCGGGATTCAATTCCGTGATAACTTTGAACTGAGCTATCGCGTCGGACTTTCTGTCTTTTTTATCGTAAGCCAATCCGAGAAAATACCTCGCGTTGGAATAGTTCTGGCTTAAGATGACACAACGCTCCAAAACCGGAATGGCTTGGTCAAAATTTCCGTTCTGGTAATAAAGAAGTCCGAGCTGAAAAAGAATTCCGATATCATTCGGGGCAAAAAGTCTCGCCTGTTCGGTCTGTAAAATAGCGGCTTGGGTATTACCCTGTCTGGCTTCGATTTGAGCCAGTAAAAACAGAGCCGGGGTGTAATCGCCCTTCATTTGGACGGCTCTCGTAAGAAATTCTTTTGCCGGTTGCATATTGTTCGTCTGGAGCTCGACGCGCGCCGAAGCAAGAAGCGGACGCGGATCATTCTTGCTGAGTTCAGCGACAACTTTGTACAGCTCAAGCGACATTTCACGGGAACCGGTGATATTTAATGGCACTATGGCTTCATAAATCCTTCCTAAAAGCTCATGGTTTAAGGGATCCTGGCTGTTCAATTCTTTAGCGCGTTGCGCGTAAGCTATCGTCTGCGCCAGAATATTTTGGAACTGGTTGAGAAGAACCTGCTGATCGGCCTGCGGATTTGCCAAAGCATCAAGCACCTGCGACAATCTCACCAAACCCACCTCGGCGAGCGCTCTGTAATACAAATCCTGCTCGTCAAAACGGACCGCGTTGCTAAAACCTGACTCCGCCTTGGATAAATTATTTTCCGTGCCAAAAGCCAAAGCTCCTCTGGTGTAATTGAAGGCGGCCCAATATTTCTGAAACAACAGATAAAATCCGGCCACTCCTCCAATCATCAAAAGCACTATCACCAAAGCCGACACGAATCCCAGCGCGCTGGAATCGGTGAAGGAAATTCTTCTTTCGGAAATTTTCTGCGATTTCGCCAACATTCCCAAAAACAATCCCGTAACTATGAATGTCAGGGTAAAAACAAAAATATTGGGAACGTAGATTATGTTAAAAATCCAAAGATAAGCCGCGCCCAAAAAAGTGCTGATAAGAAAACACTTGGTCGTGCTGGAGCCGGTATATTTGATGACGCGCGGAGAATAATAGAACAAGGAACAAATAAGGAACAGCCAGCTCAAAATTCCGAAAATTCCGGTCGTCGCCGCCAACGTCGGAACAAGTCCGATACCGCTGGCGAATCTGACATTCCAGAAAATCGTACTATTGATTTCCACGGGCTTTTGATTCTGCCAGTTATAAACAAACGTATTCGGCCCCGTGCCCAAAACCCAGTTCTTGAACCCTTCCCTATAAGAATCGTAAACCACCTGCGAAGTGGCGCCTAACGACGGCCTGATTTCAAGCGTATTAAGCCCCAGAGCGGTTACCATATCGCCTATAAGCACGCGCGCCAGAATAAAGAGAACGACGGCCATCAAAATAAGAAGAGGCGCCCTGGCAAACGTCCTGAAGCTGGAAACGCTCGTAGAATAAAGATAAACCAATATCATAAGAAGGAATATCCCGAATACCACCCACGCCGCGGTATAATTCACGAACACCATCATCAGAAGAGAGGCGGCCAAAACAATTCCCATGAATATCTTAAGCTTGCGGCTTATTTTGAAAAATTCGAAAAAGATAATAATCTGCAAGGCGATAAAACCAAAGAAAACCGCAAGCTCGTTCCATGAACCTATAAGGTTGTCCACTCGACGCGGAAATATCGGCCACAAAGATAATGTAATGCCGAAAATTGAATGCAATATCTGAAAAACAAACACCGCCGCCGAAGAAACAAGCAAAACGAAAAACAAAGAAAATATCTTTTGTTCCGAGTTAAAAAGAAAAGCCGCAAGAACAAGCGCGACAAAAACAATAATTATCGAAAGAAACGTGCCCACTTCGTTGCCTGCTCCAAAAAAAGAATACATTACGCTTTCAGAAAACAAAGAAGAAATAAACGAAACCCCGATGACGACGAGAGACGCCGCGAAAAAAAAGGTTTTCGGCACGGTTATCGAACCCGTCTGAAGAATGTGTATAAGATAAAAAACCGTTGCCGCGACAATACCGGTAAAAAGAAGAAGCGACTT
>CAZVBU010000099.1:0-2937 GCA_964625935.1 uncultured Candidatus Saccharibacteria bacterium | reverse complement strand
ACCAACCGCCGTTATTGGTGCGACCTTCTTCAAAATAATGAGGCTGACCATTCGCGTAGCCGACAACTTGCGGAGTTATCGCGATATCATTCGCGCCATTTCCATCCCACGACGCCTGAAGATAAAAAAACTGCGACACCGTTGAACTTCCGTACGCTCCCATTTCCGGAATCTGAACATTGTAGCTGAATTTAGGGCAATTATTGCCAATTGTGCAACTTACTTGTTTTGCCGGCATGGAGCCCGTGGCGTTTACGGTGTATTCCAGAGGATACAAGACGGTATTTGTATAACTCGGGGAATCGTCTTCGTAAGTGTAGGTAACGACAAGTTTGGCGTTCGCGGCCTGGATATTCGCCGCCGCCGTGCCTCCACAAGTACCGTCATCCAAAATATCAAAACAATATCCGACTTGAAATTTAAGATTCGCGTCATTGCCGGCGTAAGCGGCCAAATCGGCTTCGGATTCAACTTTGGCTCTTATTTTTATGGTTTGCGATTCACCGGAATTAGTACCGAATCCCCCCGTGTTCATGAAAGCTGTGGGACTCGGAGTGCAGGAAAGCCCCGGAGTGCAGGCGTCAAAAAATATATGCGCCTCGTTATATGTAACGGCGCCCGACGGGGTGCCCATTTGCGCGTTAAGCTCGACATAGGCGTCAACAATGTCCACACCGCGTTCGGCTAAATGCACAATTTCTTCTCCAAAGTTCAATTGAGTGCGGTCATTTTGGTTGTTCGCGTTATTATCATACTGGCCGGCGAAAAAAGTGACGGTCCTTAATCTTGTCTTTGAACCTCCCTTGGCTTCTCTCGGGAAAAACCCATCCATTAAACTCCGGCCGAAATATGATTTTTCGTTCAAATCCACAATTCTCCCGCCATGCGTTTTTTCGTAAACATAGGCGAAAAGAGGAAGCGCGAAAACGAGGACGGTAAGAAAAAGAGGCAAAACAACGGCGAAAAAATATCTCGCGCGGGTTCTTTTTCCCTTATTCTCTTGTAAAATCCGCTGGTTCATTAATCCGATGCAAATATACGAATTGATACTAATTATGCGAATAAATAATTTCCGTCTTTTTTATTGTTTAAATTTTAAAATTCGCGCCGCTGTTCCATAATTCATGATTCGTGATTCACTATTCATAATTTCCGCCGGCATCAACGGCTAGTCACGAACTCATAACTTTTTTTCGCGATTTCCGCCATAATCATTTCCGCTTTTTGCTTATCGTCCGCGTTCTTCAAACCGCCGACCATGACAACCAATAAAAACGGCCTGTCGGGAACATAAAAAATTCCCGCGTCCGAACAAACGCCGTAAACCGAGTTTTCCCCGTATTTGTGGGCAAGAATAAAATTTTCGGGCAAGCCTTTTTGAAAATATCCGTGGTTTCCCGCCTGAACCAAAAATCCGAGAATTTTCTGTGAATATTCCACATCCAGATAGCTTGAAGAATAAAGAATTTTTAAGATACGGGAATATTCTTTCGCGCTTACTCTGCCGTCTTCGGAAAATAATTCGCCAAGGCCGGAAGACAAAACAAATTCACTTATCTCTTCCGTGCTTAAATTCCTTAAAAATATTTTATACGCCGTATTATCGGAATTAACCAAAAGTTCGTAAAATAATTTTTCAACCGCGACGGTCTCTCCCGACGGCGTATGGTAAAACTCGCCCGATTCGGAATCCTTGTCGGAATCAAAAACCAAAAACTCATCGTCAAGCCTCCATTCTCCGTTTTGAATTTTTTTCATAGCGACAATCGCCAAGGGAAGTTTCGCCAAACTTGCGGGCCACAAATTAAAATCCGGGTTAATGGAAATATTTCCACCCGTATTCAAAAATTCAAAATACAAAGAAACCGGAAAAACCGAATCTCCCGCTATCATTTTAAGTTCTTCCCTCAAAGGCTGAACGGTCGTAAAAAAATGTTCCTGCGGCATATGTACCCGCGCCGGATCCAAAAAAGGAAATTTTTCCTTCTGTCCCAAAAAATTTCGATAGTCGTCGCTAATCTTCACAAAAGACAAATAAGTCGCTATGTTTGTCCCGATCAAAATAAAAATAAAAACAACCACCGCAACGCAGGAAATATATTTATTTTTTATTTTTTTATTGTATTCCGGTTCCCTATTCATTGATTTTTATAAAAAATATTCGCAAGAATAAAAACGACTAACGCGAGAAGCGCGCCAAATAAAAAAAGACGTTCTTTTTTATCTTGTGAGTATTCACTTTTGCCTATGGGGCAACCGTTCTCTCGGGAACTGAAAGGCAAACTTGGTTTTTTATTTTTTGTTCCGGCGGACATCCGCCAAAACTTTGTTCCCGGCAAAACGTTTACCTATTTGTATTATATTATATAAAAATTGCCGCGTTTAGTTGTTTTGCCTTTTAAAATGTGGATAAAATACCAAAAATATCAAATTTCAAAATCCAAATTTCCAATAACATCACGTTATATTACCACCCGCCCAAACCCTTACAATCCTATAAAAACCATATAAATACTAAAAATATGCCTGTTTCACGGAATTTAACGGCTTAAAATATAAGTTGCCGTTTTCAAACAGTGAAACAACGCTGTCCGCCACCTCCCCGTTATTTTTTGCTTTTCTTTTATGGTTCTCAAGCCCTTAAGCTCTTAGGTTCTCGAACTCTCAAAACAAAAAAACCCGGATAAAAAATCGGGTTTTTAACGGTTGGCTGTTTTTAATAAAACATATTCTTCTATACCGGCTACTATCGCTTCGGCGTATTTTTCTCTGTCTTTATGGCGCAACATTTTCATCCGGTCGTTTCCATTATTGAAATTCCCCAGCTCAACTAAAACGCGCGGGACAATACTTCCCTCTTTTATCACGACGAGTTCGTGCGCGAACTCAACCATTTTTCTGTTTTGATTTTTGAACTTCAATCCAAAACCGGCATTT
>CAZVBU010000098.1:0-2958 GCA_964625935.1 uncultured Candidatus Saccharibacteria bacterium | reverse complement strand
GTCATTATCCATAATTCACGCCCCATTATTCATAATTCATACTTCGTAATTCCCCGCCAATTACTCGCACGACAACCCTTGATTCATAATTCTTGATTCATTATTCATTTCAAATATGTTCGCAATTCGTGTCATTCGCATAACCATTCGTAGATTCGCATTATTATTTTTTACATCTCCACCTCTTCTCCTGCCTCACCAAAAGTTCGCACGCTTTTTGCGGTTCCGCCATTATCTCTTCCACTATTTTTTCCATCCTCATCCCCTGCGATCCTTTCACGAGAACCAAATCCCCCTCTTCAAGAATATCCTGAATCGCGGTTTTTACTTCATCCGATGTCGAAAATTCAAAAAGCCGTTTTTTGGCGAAACCTTTTTCACGAAGTTCCGTCGTAATAAATTTCGCGCGCGGACCGACTGAAATAACAAAATCGGCGGTCTTTTTCAAAACCGAAGCCAATCCCCTGTGCGCTTCAATCGTATATTTGCCGAGTTCAAGCATATCCCCCAAAACGGCGATTTTTCTATTGGCGGGAATTTCAGCGAGAACCTCGAGCGCCGCGCGCACCGCCATCGGTGATGAGTTATAAGTATCGTCCAAAATCAGCGTATTTTTTATCCCTCTTACGGGCTTCATTCTGCCGGGCGGAGAAACATAACGCGCGAGCGCTTCCGAAATATCGACGAAATTCATCCCAACCGCGATTCCGACAGCCGACGCCGCCAGCGCCGGATAAACATGATGCCTGCCCAAAGAACCGAAAATTCTTACGGGCACGCTTGAGCCCTTGTGATCAACCTTGAACGTAATGCCTTCGGGAATCCGGAAATCCCCCTCGTCCCGCGTCATTATTTTGTAATTTGAACCGGAAATATCGGCGCTTTCTGCGAACCCGTAAGTCGTTATTTTCGCGCGTGTTTTTTCCCTCATCGCGTAAACCGCGGCATCGTCCATATTGAGAACCGCGAAATTTTCCGCGCTCAAGTGTCTCAAAATTTTGGCTTTCTCCCGCGCCACAGCCTCCGGACTCGGAAAATATTCCACATGAACCGGTATTTCCGCCAAAGTGGTAATAACGGCGATTGTGGGCTTAATCCAGCTTGTGAGAGCCTCCATATCGCCCGGCCTGTCAACGCCCATTTCAAGAACAAGCCATTCGGGGTATTTTGAAGGGAAAAGAACAAGACGCAGGCCTTTCAAAATATTTAAGAGCCACAAAAACGGATTATCCCACGCGTTATCGCACCCCAAAACCACCAAAGGCACGCCTATTTCACTGTTGAAGCTTTTGTCGCTTTTCCGTATTTCAAACTTCGCGCCCAAAACCGCCGCGATAGCATCTTTGGCGGAAGTTTTTCCCACGCTTCCGGTTATGGCGACAATCTTCGGCTTGTGTTTCTTCAGCACAAGTTTCGCTTCAAAAGTGATCACAGCCGTTATTATTTTTTTAAAAAATTGTTTCATTTACTAGTTTATAGTTGTTAGTTGACAGTTGGCAGTTAAAAATTTTTTAAACAATAATTTTTATTTTTGAATTTTAAATTTTGATTTTTTTTATCTGTCCGGCGGGACCTGGTAATAATTGAATAAAAACTTTATGGTCTCCATAAAAGACGGCGTCAAGCTGTGCGACGCGTATTTTACTTCTTTCGGCCGTTCGGCATAAAGAAAAACCAGGAATTTCGCGTCGAAAGCCGGTCCATAACCGAAAAAAGTGTGCAAATAATCGTATTCGTTGTACCCGCCCGACGACCCCGCTATCTGCGCCGTTCCCGTTTTCGCGGCAATACTGTAATGCTCCATTTTCACGGTTCCGCCCAAAAGCGCCTTGTCAACCACGGTAACGAGCATCCTCGTAATCTCTTCGGCGGTCTTTTCGGAAACAACGCGCCGCCTTATCTTCGGCGAAACAACCATGTCCTCTCCGCTCGGAACTATAATCTTATCCGCTATCCTGGGCTCTATAAGCTGGCCTTTGTTCGCCAATGCCGAAACCGCGCAGGCGAATGACAAAGGCGTTGTTGAAATCCCCTGGCCGAAAGAGGCATTCGCGTATTCAACCTCGCGTTCAAGGGTATTTTCAAGATTTTTGAGACTGCCGGGAGCTTCACCGGGCAAATCAATGCCGGTCTTTTCCCCGAAACCGAAATCGGAAATATATTTTTTAAAAGTTTCCTTACCGAGCTGTTCCATCACGAAAACCGCGCCGGTATTCAAGGAATTGTTCAAAACCTCCTGCATATCCACCCTTCCTCTCGCTTTGCCGTCGTAATTTTCTATCCTCTTGTTATCTATAACCAAAAAACCATTGTCCGTGTATCGAGTCGACGGGCTGACTTTCCCCGCGTCAAGACCCGCCGCCATGGTAAGCGGCTTCACGACCGAACCCATCTCATAAAGATTGGAGATAAGCGGATTTTTAAAAACGGCCACGTCGCCGTACTCGACATACTTGTTCGGGTCAAAATCGGGACGTGCGGCCATTGCCAGGATAGCTCCGGTTTTGGGCTCAATGATTATTCCACCCACGCTGTCCGGTTTCCATTTTTTCATGAGTCCGTCGAGCTGTCCTTCAAGAAAAGTCTGAACTCTGGGCTCTATCGTCAAAACAACGTCATTTCCCGTATTTACGTCCGTTCCCCACACCTCTTTACCCAAATTAAGCATCATGGAAGAAAAAGAGCGCGCGCCCACGAAGCTCGTTTTTCTGCCCCTCAAAATATCCTCGTAAGATTCCTCGACACCGTAGCGACCGACTTGGTTGTTGTAGCGATAGCCGACAAACCCAAGAACATGCGAAGCAATGTTTGCCCCCGGATTGTATCTCCATTGGAAAGGTTCGGCATAAAGACCCTCCAGCCCGGCTCCGGTTATCTTATCCGCCTGGTTTTTGTCTATTTTAGACGCGAGAACCTTGTATTGCGTTTCCTTATCGGAAGATTTTTCCTCACACCCGT
>CAZVBU010000097.1:0-3036 GCA_964625935.1 uncultured Candidatus Saccharibacteria bacterium | reverse complement strand
GCCGCCGCGGGTCCAGGATTCCCACGCGACCCGCCATCGGTATAAATAATCATTTTTTCTCCGTCTTTTTTCATTTTGGATTTTGAATTATAATTTTGACTTTTGACTTTTGATTTTTGAATTAATTTTCCGCCCGTCTCACATCCGCTATCCGCAATCTCAAATCATTACTTCCCCTAAAATAGTTTCTTTCAATGGAAGCCGCGATGTCCACTTTATCGCCTTCTTTAAAACCGGCGTCAACCGCCCCGCGCATAAAAAATCCCACGGCCGATATTTTTCCGCCGCTAGTGTTTTTAAAATACAATTCAAGGTGTACCCCGCCGTTCCCTAAAATCCGCGAACCAAAAACCTCAAAATCCGAAAAATAAAAAACCGGCTTTTCGTTCCCATTGCCAAATGGTCTCAATTTTTCTATAACACTCATTGTTTCTTCGTTTACATCGTCCAAAGAAAGCTTGGCGTCAAGCAATAGTATTTCTTCCGCGGCGACGCTCTTTGCCGAAGAAAAAGCTTTGTTTATTTTTTCCTCAAGCATGGACAAATTTTCCTCGCCGAGAGAAAAACCCGCCGAGTACGAATGTCCGCCCTTGTCCTTAAAAAAACCGTTTTCAACTTTTTCCATAAGAGCCACCAAATCAACACCGTCTTCATATCTTCTGCAAGAACCCTTTATGTCCGTCCCCTCGCCCTTGCCCCAGACAAAAACCGGCTTTTTATATTTTTCGACAAGCTTGGTGGCGACAATGCCCAAAAGCCCGGGCGACCAATCGTGGCTTCCGGCAACGATAACCTCCGGCTGATTTTCCCTTGAATCTATCTCCGCGACGGCCTCCTTGAAAAAATTTTCCGAAACCGATTTTCTTTCGCTGTTCTTTTCGTTTACCCTCTCGACAAGCCAACGCGCCTCTTCTTGTTTTCCGGTTATAAGCAAATTGAAACCGGTTGTCGCGTGGTCCATCCTGCCTGTCGCGTTTATCCTGGGGCCTATCAAAAAAGCCAAATCATCCTCGTTCAGATGATTCTTGTTAATTTTCAAATTACCGAACATAGCGTTTAAACCGACGCGATTGGTCTTCTTTAAAACATCCAGTCCGTAACGGAGTAAAACGCGGTTTTCGTTCACAAGCGGCATCATATCGGTAATGGTGGCTATGGCCACAACATCCAAAAGCCATTTTTGCCAGCCTTTAACAACATTAAAACCGCCTTTTTCAAGAATCGCTTCAACAAACTTATAAGCTACCGCGGCTCCGCACAATTCACGGAAAGGATAACGGGAATTTTTTCTTTTGGGGTCGACGACAGCCGAGGCCGCCGGCAAAACCGGACCTTCTTCGTGATGATCCAAAACAACGGTGTCAATACCGTTTTCTTTCGCCCACGCGATTTCTTTCACGTCGGTAATACCGCAATCGAGAGTAATAATCAATTTCACTTCGTTTTTCGCGAATTCTTCAAGCGCCGGCGTGTTTATGCCATAGCCTTCCCGATATCTGTCGGGGATATAAACCTCGAAATTGGAAAAACCGATTTTTCTGAAAAAATCATGAATAACCGCCGAGGCGCAAATGCCGTCGGCGTCATAATCTCCATAGACAACGATTTTTTCGTTTTTGCTTATCGCCTCCAAAACTCTGCTAACCGCCTTATCCATATCCGTCATCAAAAACGGATCGTAGGTGTCACGGTCAAAATCCGGATTCAAAAATCTCTCTCTTTCTTCGCTGGTTTTAATGCCTCTGGACAAAATCAGATGTTCTATCAAGTCGGGCGATAATTGTTCCTTAACTTTCCAAATTTTCATGAATTAAATTATATCACAAACGGCAACATCTCGGCGATTGACAATGACAAAACGCATGCTAGAAAGAAGAGAGAAGAAAAGCTTGAAAAATCGAAAAAGGAGAAAGTTATGGCTCTGGCAAAATTTGCAGTTATAAACGGAAAAATCAAAGAATCACACGAAGCCGTAATACCGGTCGGTTGCCAAGGAACGCAATACGGGCTCGGTGTTTTTGAAGGAATCAGGTGCTACGATACCCCGAAAGGACCGGCAATTTTCCGACTTGAAGAACACGCGCGCCGCCTCATGTGCTCCGCCCTGAAACTCGGAATGGAACCGGAAGCATCGCATGAAAAAATAAAAAAAGGCATCGTTGGCGCCGTAGCCGTAAATCACGCCCACGACAAAGAACTTTTTTCCGAAAGTAAAGGATGCTACATCAGACCTTATATCGGATTCACCGGCGACCGTATCGGCCTTGTAACCGACCCGAGAGAAAATACCTTTTTTGTTCTGGTCTACAAATGGGACAAGTATTTCGAAAAGGGAGTAAATTTGGAACTCTCCATGTTTTTAAGGCCTCATCCGGCGTCATTCGCCATGTCGGCAAAAGCATGTGGAACATATCTTAATTCCTACTACGCCAGCAGGCAGGCGAAAACATGGAAATACGACGACGCTCTGATGCTTGACCACGAAGGATTTGTCGCCGAAGCGACAACTTCCAACATATTTCTTGCCATGGATTCCCGCAATAGAAAAATAATCACGCCAAACAGCCGTTCCATACTCCAAGGAATAACGCGTGATACCGTCATTAGAATCGCGGATGACCTGAAAATCGAAATCTTGGAAACAAAAACACTGCTCGAATCAGTATGGTTCGCGCAAGAAGCGTTTCTTACGGGCACTGCCGTTGAAATATCGCATATCGCTTCCGTTGATCTGAGAAATCTCCAAGTATGTTCTTTTATGAGCCTCGGCGGCACGGCATGGAATAAAGGCATCGCCAAACTGAAGCAATTTGATGACGGCAAGCCCGGCCCGCTGACAACCGAAATAAAGGAATATTTCGGAAAAATCGTAAGAGGCGAAATTCCCAAATACGAAAAATGGCTGACATACATCTAAACCTTTCATGATAAAAATCCCCCGTCGTTGGCGGGGGATTTGATTTTTTCTCACGAAAAGTTATATTTAATTTAGATTTTAAATGCTGAAAAAGGGCGGTTAGCTCAGCTGGTTAGAGC
>CAZVBU010000096.1:0-3186 GCA_964625935.1 uncultured Candidatus Saccharibacteria bacterium | reverse complement strand
AAATAATATGAGTTTCTAAGTGTAGTAACATTAATACAACAAAGACGCTATTTCCAGCTCAGGAACGGATTTTCCGTTTTTTTTCTTTTTCGCGGTGGAAAATTTTGCGCCTATTAAAAATAGTGTTATATTTTAATTATGGACTTAAGTTTTTTGGCCGGTAAATTCGGTCTCGCTTCGCTTTCTTTGGCGAGAATATGGGATTTAGTGTCGGGATTCGGAGCTAAAGATTTTTTCGATATACTCATTATCGCGGCTTTTTTGTATTTTTTCATCGTGCTTTTTTTGAGAATGAGATCAACGCCTATTTTTTTGGGTCTTGCCGTTCTTGTTTTGACTTACGGATTCGCGATACTTTTTAATTTACCGATGACCAAGACGCTTTTCAGCTATTTTTTTTCGGTTTTGCTTTTTGTTCTCATAATAATTTTTCAGAAGGAACTCAGGCGGTTTTTTCAGATGCTCGGAGTTTTGGGTATCAAAACCAGACTCAAATCGTCTTACGAGGGACTGGTAAAATCCGTTTCCGCGGCCGCGGAAACGATGGCTTTCGCCAAAACCGGGGCGTTGATAGTTATAAGCGGCACCGAGGCGGTGGAAAGATATTCTGAAGGCGGATTCCTTTTAAACGGCGTTATTTCCGAGGCCTTGCTTTTAAGTATTTTTGACAAGAATTCGGCGGGTCATGACGGCGCGGTCATTATAGAGAACGGCCGCGTAAGAAAATTTGCCGCGCATTTGCCTTTGGCGGATAATCCCGACAGGACGCGCAGGTTCGGTACCAGACACCGCGCTGCTTTGGGAATCACAGACAGGACCGACGCGCTTTGTGTTGTCGTTTCCGAGGAAAAGGGCATTATTTCTCTCGCGCGCGACGGTGAATTGCGGCGCATGGCCGACGCGGAGGAGCTATCCCGTGCCATTACCCGTTTTTATGAGGAAAAATTCCCCGAGAAAAAACTGGCTACATGGAAAAAATGGGGCGTGAAAAATTTTTTGCCGATTCTTTTGTCGGCGTGCCTCTCTGTTGTTTTATGGTCATTTTTTAATTATCAGTCCCTTTCGGTCCAAAAAACTTTTTTGGCGCCTATCGAGTTCAGGGGTGTTTCCGAAGAGCACCTCGTGGAGGGGCTTTCGGAGTCGAAGATACTCGTAATTTTGTCCGGTTACCAGAGAGATTTTAAGATTTTTGACGATAAATCTTTAAGCGTTGTTTTGGATATGGGCGGGATGAAGACGGGAAACCAAACGCTTCTTTTGAAAAAAGAATTCGTGAAAAAGCCGGATGACCTTTCTGTTGTGAGTATTTCTCCCGCCACGCTCAGATTCAAACTTGTTGAAAAACCAAAAGAAGAGCTTGTGGAAACGCCGGAAGAAGCTGTGCCGTCTGCGTCCCCGGTAACGAAACCGAATGCTACGGTTAAGCCGAGATAATCTTCGGACAATTTTTTTCGGGCTTTATTTTTTTTGCAGGTTTGTTATGATGGATTTCGGAGGGAGGTTGATATTTAAAGCGGTTATTTAAAAAACCATAATCCGGATTTATCCGGAAGCGCATGGAGGTGTTTTTTTGAAAAATATTTTTGCCGGTTTGTTTTTTGTATTGTTTGCGTTTTTTGCATTTGAGGCGGCGGCGGAAGAGACCGCCTACAAGACTTTGTTTAGAAACAGCACTGAGGAAGCCGTTGATGTCGACATAAAGATATTTTCTGGCGGTGAATATGTGTCGGTTTATAATTTTTCCGTTCCCCCCGGCGGAGTGTATCCGGGTTCGCAGTGGAACGAAAGCGCGAATGTAAACGAGTCTGGTCCCGGATTCGGGCTGGTGGCGGGCAAGTATAAAATTTGCCTTACTTTTTACGATTTAAGCGGTCGAAAAACCGGTTATCTCGAATCGGATTACGAACTGACGCGGGAAATGATAGAAAAAGAGGAGTATATTCCTCTCGGGAAAACCGTAAACAATGGCAATATCATTTTTTTTGAAATAGAACCTTAACGGAATTTTATGCATCTTTCCGGTATTATGATAAAAACAGTCTTTCTGTGAAGGCTGTTTTTTGTTTGGTCAAACTTTTGGCCAGACTGGCTTTATTCCGGAAGTTTGTTTGACAGCTTATTTTTCTTGTGATATCCTTTTCGGCTAGTTGGTTTTAATCCCGCATCAAAATTTCATGAAAGGAGAAAATCTTGAAATTCCACTCCCTTACGCCCGAAAAGGCGGTTCACTACGTTGAAGTCGTGGCCGATCCTCAGGGCGGAAATTTTTCCGAAGTTTGCATGCGTTGTCCCGGTTACAGAAGGGTTTTTAATCCGGAAACCGGAAAAACCATCAGTCTTAGAGGGATTAATCCGGCGGTAAAACATGAAGTTTTGAAGATTTTGCGAACGGAAACGGAATAAGCTCGATAGTTCTTTTTTGCCGCAAAGACCGTCTCAAAGACGGTCTTTTTTCTTGCCTAACTCTCGCGTATATGCTTATCTACAAATTGAAGGGTTAAGTTTTTTGAAAAGAGGTTTTGCGATGTATTGCGAACGTTTGAAGCTTGATTTTGACAAAAATGGCGATTTAAAAACAGGCGAATATAAGATTCTTCTGCCCATGGCGATAGTTGTCGGCGTGGATAGTTTTTGCCACCCTGATCTTATTTTGAATTGGACATATAAATTCAATTCAGGAACATCCAAAATGAGTCACATTATTTTTTTGGACGATGTTTTTAATCTTGAGCGCAATTCGGGCTATATCGGTGAATTTGAATATCGCGATAAAAAATATTTTGTTTATTTTTTGAGCTAGGGCGAGGAGGAACAAATTATGCGTTTAAAAGAAACGGGTTTGAGTTGGACGGCGGTTTTGTCTGTTTTGATTTTTTGCGTTTTTTGCGGAGAAATGGCGCGGTCGGCCGATATTCCCGCAAAGACAAAGGTCATTTTTTTGAAGAAAAATAATTCGTCAACAGGCATCAAGCTTTTTAAAGCCGATTTTGGCGCAAACGGCGGTTTGACGGGCCATCATCTTGTCGCCGGGCCGTGGCGTGAATCGGAAAAAGCTATTGAACTGGAGCCGGGTAAATATTGGGCGGTTCTTTATTTTTTCGAATTCAGATGCAATCTCAGGTGGCTGGATTTTGAGGTGAAAAACGAGCCGTTAAAAATCAGTTTTGAATAAAACGCTAAACGGAG
>CAZVBU010000095.1:0-3325 GCA_964625935.1 uncultured Candidatus Saccharibacteria bacterium | reverse complement strand
AACATGAAACAACTCATATATTTAATTCCCATATTTTTCATATCGCTCGCGCTGTCTTTTAACGGCATAAAAATTCTCGATATGAACACCGCGTCTTTTTTCCTGACAATAATCGGCCTTATTTACGGACTTATAACTACTTTTTCAATAAGCAACGCTTGGGAAAAATTCAGTAAAATAAGGGATGCCATAGCGGAAGAAAACAACGCGCTTGAATCCATAATTATTTTCGCCAAAAATCTTGAAGACAAAAAAACATTCCTGGAAATAAGAAACAATATACTGGATTACTGCAAAACAGTGCCCCAGATAGAGTGGAAGGATTATTGGCACAGCAAGACAACGCATGCCAAATTCAGAAAAATATCGGAAACGATAGCGTCTATAGGAATAAAAACGGAAAAAGAAGCGCAATTATTTCAAGCGATATCGGGAGAACTCAACGAAGCCGCGAGCGCGAGACGCGTGCAACTGGTGCTCTCCCAGGTCAAAATAACAAAAATACAATGGTCGCTTATACTGTTCCTCTCGTTCATACTAACGGGAGGACTGGCGGTTTTGAGCATCCCGAATGTGGTATTTTCCGCCCTCATAACCGGGTTCATGATAGCATCGGTGCTTCTCGTGCTTCTTGTTCTTTATGAACTCGATTCGCTTAAAATCGCCGAAGAAGAAGTATCCATAGCGCCGTATAAGGAACTGGAAAATTATATAGAAGAAAGCACGGAAGAAAAATAAAAAAAACAAACCCGCCAAATCCGGCTTTAAGGATTTTCGGCAAAAAAAATACGATGAAAACAAAAAGCGGACATACGGCAAAATACGCCGGCAAAAAAAATCACGACACGCAAAATCTGTACTTTAAATTGGCTCAACTTAAAAATCTCTACCGGCAAGGATGGCTTGAAAGAGACGTAGATGAAAAACACTGCGAATCGGTCGCGGAACACTCTTTCCTTACGGCGCTTATCGCGTATATAACCGCTAAAGAAAAATTTCCGCGGCTTAATGCCGACAAAATCCTGAAGCTCGCGGTTTTTCACGAACTCGGCGAAATATACGCCGGAGACATTACTCCGCGGCACAAAATAAATCCGGACGAAAAACAGCGCAGAGAAACGGAAGCCGTAAAAAAAGTTTTTAAAAAAACGCGCGGAGGAAATAAATATTTTTTATTGTGGCAGGAATACGAAAAACAAAAGACCCCCGAAGCGAAATTCGTAAAAGAAATGGATAAGCTGGAGATGGCGCTCCAGGCTTCGCTTTACGGGAAAATGGGCTACAAAAAACTCGAAGAATTTTACGATGACGCGGAAAGAAAGATTTCATCCGAAAAGCTCAAAAAAATACTTCATTCTTTTTCAAACACCGCTGCAAAGAAAACAAAAACCGGAAGAAGGACGAAAACGTTATAAATAGCGAATAATTAAAGAATATGAAAATAACTTTAGCCACACCGCTGTATCCACCGGATATCGCCGAACCCGCCTCGTATATCAAAGAACTGGCAAAGCGAATAAGCGAAAAACACGAAATAACCATTGTTACATACGGAAAACTGCCGGAAAAAATAAATAATGTAAATATCGTGATGATAAACAAGCATCTCCCTCTTTTGGCGCGACTCTTTTTATATCTGGTGTCGCTTGTTCGCGCCGCAAAAAAAACCGATATAATTTACGCGCAAAACGGTCCCGCGACCGAATTGCCGTCAGCCGTCGCCGCCGTTTTAACTAAAAAAAAACTGATCCTAAGATTCGGAGACAACCTCGCGTTAAACCGCTCTCAAAATAAAAAAATATTTTATTTTACAAAAGCCATCGCGGAAAAAACGGCAAAATTTATCATAACTGCCGATATTTCAAAAACAGAACGGCAAAAAAAACAAAAATTAATTACTTTAAAAAATCCCCTGCCTCGGCCGGAAATAATACCATTTGAGCAAAAACCGGAAAAACAAATCAATGAATACGAAAAATCATGGCATGAACATATAAATGAATTAGAAAAAATCTTCCAAAATGCAAAACATTGACCCCAAAAAAGAATGGGAAAAATACAAGGAAAAAGAAATCGGGAATATAATACCCGGACTTAATAAGCTGGGATTTTCGCTGGATAAAGAACAAATTCACGCAATCGGAGAAAGATACCTGATGAGCGGAAAAAAACTCGTGCTTACGGGAAAAAGAAACGCAGACGAAAAACGGGTAATCATCAAAACCAGCAGTGAAAAAACCGGGCAATATGAAATAGACCGGGAACATGAATACGATTCCGCGGTCAAAAAAATAAAATTTTCCTACAAGCCGTTTCTTTCGCCCGAAGAACTTTATTACGGAAAAATAAACGGCAACACCGTCAAAATAACGGCTTTTATAGAACAAAACAAAAATTTTCTGGAACATACGGATAAAGAACAGTTTTTTCTGGCAATACGCGCTTTTGAAATGCTTGAAAGCACGCACGCGGCGGCATATTCGCACCTTAGAACGATAAAAAAGATATTTGAAAACGCCAGCGCGAAAGATTATATCAAGTCGCTTGTTTCCTCTGTCGAAAAAATAAAATCAAACTGTCCCCAAAATAAAAAAACCGTCGAAACGATAAATAAAGCGGCTGAGATAATGAGAAAAAACGAAAAAACGATTGATCTTTATACAGGATTTCTCACTCATAAAGATTTTGTCCCTCATAATTTCCGCATTTACGGAAACAATATTTGGCTTCTGGACAATTCGTCCTTATGTTTTGGTAATAAACATGAAAGCTGGGCGCGGTTCATAAATTATATGGTTATATATAATTTCAAACTCCGGGGATTTTTAACGGACTACATCTTAAAAAACAGAACACCCGAAGAATCGCTCTCTTTAAGAATCATGAGAATATATAAAGCGGTATTTCTCATAAAATATTATTCGGAAACACTGGGAAAAATATCGGGCGATCTCCTTGAATTGAACCAAACAAGAATTGAATTTTGGACACGCGTTATTGACGAGCTGATAGACAACAAGGATGCCGATGAAAAAGATACCGTTCTTTACCGGAAAAAACGTGACGAATTAAGAAGCGCCGAGGAAATACGGCGTCAGAAAGAAATAGGACAGCTTAAGTAACACCCGCTTACCCCAAAAGAGTTAAAAGCTCGCCGAGGATTTTTTTATTGTTGGCCATGAATATTTTTTGGGGTTTTTCGGAAAAAACGGGAAATCCTCCTCCGCCGTCGGACACAATGCCCCCCGCTTCAGTCAAAATTCCTATCGCCGAGGCAATATCAAGCGCCGAAAGCGTTCCGTAAATATTGGCCTCCGCGCGGCCC
>CAZVBU010000094.1:0-3335 GCA_964625935.1 uncultured Candidatus Saccharibacteria bacterium | reverse complement strand
TCGAACAGGTAATTTCGCGTTTCGGTTTTTAAAATATCGGGGGATTTCCCTTAAGATATTCCCCGTAATCCATTTCTTTTTTACCCTCGGGCTTAACGCGTTTTATTATAAGCGCGCTTTTTTCCCGGTTAAATTCGGCTTCGGTTATGATTATTCTTTTATCGTTTTTTATCGCGTATGTTCCCGGGTTCGGGTTTAAGGCGCGTATTTTTCTTTCGATAATTTCAGGCGGTTCCCGCCAGTCTATTTCTCCGTCTTTTTTGGCGACTATTTTGGTATAGGTGGCCTTTGCGTGGTCTTGGGGAATGGGTTTAATTTTTCCGGCAATCCAATTTGGAATTGTTTCAACTAATAATCTCCCGCCAAGTTCGGCGAGTTCGTTTTCGAGTTTTGAAAATTGAAAATTGGAAATTGAAAATTCCAGTTTTTTTTGCGCGAGAATCGGTCCCTCGTCTATTTTTTCGTCGAGTAGCATTATTGTGACACCGGTTTCATTTTCGCCGCAAAGTATGGCGGATTGTATGGGCGATGGCCCTCTGAAGCGTGGGAGAAGCGACGGGTGTACGTTCAAAGTTCCTTTCGGCGGAATATCAAGAAGTTCTTTCGGGATTATTTTTCCGTAAGACGCTACGACGAAAACATCCGGCTGTATTTTTTTTATTTCCGAAAGAAATCCGCCGTTGTTTTTTATTTTTTCCGGTTGGAGTATTTTTATTTTGTTTTTTTCGGCGTATTCTTTCGCCGGAGAGGGAGTTTTTTCCGTTCCGCGCCCTCTTTTTTTGTCGGGGACGGTAACAATTGCGTAAATGTCATAGTTTCCGTTTTTGAGTTTTTCAAGAATTTTGACGGCGAATTCCGGCGTGCCGAAAAAAACTATTTTTGGTTTTTTTGTGCCTTCCATTTTCAGGATGTATAAGCTTTTTTGCCCGTATCTTTTATTTTGTTTGAAGTTTTTTCCGTTTTGTCCACGAATAGAATTCCGTTCAGGTGGTCGACTTCGTGCTGTATCGCCTGAGCCATAAGTCCGGAATATCCGCGGTTGAATTTTTTCCCGTTCTCGTCGTAAGCTTCCACTTTTGTTTTTTCCGAGCGCAAGACTTCGCCGTAAACGCCGGGCACACTCAGGCATCCTTCGGGCATTTTGGATTTTTTCTGGGAAAGCTTTGTTGTCGTCGGATTTATGAAAACCAAAAAACCGAATTCTTCTTTTGGTTTTTCTGAGTCCGGGTGGAGAGCCCACTCGGATATCACGGTTATTCTCCAGCTTTCGCCTATTTGCGGCGCGGCAACCGCGAGGGCGTCTTTTTGCTGGATTATCGCCTGCTTCATTTTTTCTATTATTTCCGAAATTTTTTCTTTTTTTATCTCGTTTAGGGGCACTTCTTTTGCCGTCAGCCGCAGAGTTTTTTCGCCCTTCGCGAATATTTTTATTTTCGGTTTTTCTTTTTCATCCATAATTTATTGTAGCATATTTTTTGTTTTTCGCGTTTTGTTTTAAAGAAGGCTTTCCGGTTCTACTTCGATTTTCCATTGCGGCGGAAGAGACGACAGCGCCTGTTTCAGTTCGCTTCCGGAAGCGGTGCCGGAGAGGTGTCCGGGTTTTTCGGTCCATTTTCCGGGGTCGATTTTTATCAGTATGTAATATTTGTAAAGATTTTTTATTTTCGGCGTAAATGGAGCGAAAACCATAGGTTCGTATTCCGAGAATTTTTTTGCCAAATCGTTTATTTCTTTTTTGAGTTTTTCTTTATCTCGTCCGTCCCTGTGGATTTTTATGAGAAGTTTGAACGGCGGGTATCCATAAGCCTGCCTTGACGCCAGTTCGGATTTTATGAATCCCGCGGAGTCTCCCTTGAACAGATTGGAAAAAACGGGCTGTTCTGGAAGGCGCGTCTGGACTATGAATGTTTTATTCGCTTTGGAGCGGAGCTTTATAAGCATGCGGAATATTTTATCGTTTATATTGAAATCGGGCAGGTTGAAAAGTCCGTCTATGGTTACTACGCCTACGCGGTCGAAACTGCCGTCATAGAAAGAGAAAAGCATTTCCGTGGCGATGAGCACCGCGCCCGGGCTGGTCATATATTCGTCTATGATTTTTTTTCCTTGTTTTTCGGTTTTTACGGCGTCGCTGTCTATTCTAAAAAGTTTGAAATCGGGAAATATCTTTTTGATTTCTTCTCCCGCTTTTTGTATTCCTGTTCCGAGCATAGTGAGCTTCCATCCCTTGCAGACGGGGCATCTTTCTACGGCGTCAATCGCCAGAAAACATTTGTGGCATATGAATTTGTTTACGCCGCCTTTGTGCAGAACCAGCGGCGTCGAACATTTTATGCAGGATAAAACATTGCCGCAATCTCCGCAGACCGTTGAGAGTTCGTAGCCGCGCCTGTTTATAAAAATAAGGATATGCTCGTTGTTTTTGTAAGCCGACATGAGCATTTCCGACATTTGTCCGCTTATCACGGTTTTTTCCAACCGCATGTCGACAAGATTTTCCTGGGCTCCGCTTGTGGACTTCGGCGCTATCGGTGAGGCGGGCTTGATTTCGTTTTTCTCAATGCGTTCGTGAGTTTCCACCCGCAGAATATCGTCGGCTATGTAAAAATCGCATCCGATGTTTTCGCTAAGCTTTTCCGCGAATTTTCTCGCGTCGACGAACGGCCTGTTTTTGTTTTTGTAGTGGGGCGAAGCTTCGTCTTCTATTATTATGGTTCCCGTGTCATCTCTGTTTATCGCCAAAAAAAGCGGAGTCATGACCATAAGGAGCGGATGTTTTTCTTTTTCGGCCTTTTCCCAGCTTTCTTTGATTATTTTTTTCCCGAGTTTTCCGTTCAGTACTATAGTGTAATTTTCTATGCCTTTTTTAAGTTCTTCCGCTATTTCCGTTCCGCGTTGTTTGGTGGGGGTTACTATTATTACCGAGCGTCCGGCGGCGAATTCCGACCGCGCTATGTTTTTATAGAATTTTATTCTTTCGTTCAGAGGCGATTGGAGCGCCAGCGGTCCGGCCTTTCTTTTGTTGGTTTCCTTTTTTTCCGTTTTGTCGCAGGGCGGCGGATTTTCCAGAATTGTCGCCGGACAAAACTCCTTGATAACGCTTCCTATTCCCGTAAGATAAAAATCCGCCGTGTGTTTTGCCGCTTCGATGAACTCCGCGGAAAAGAAGTTTTTGCGTCTGATTTTTTCGATTTTTTGGAGCCTAAAAGACGACCGCTTGATATCGGTTTTTGTCTCTTTTACGTCCGCGCTTTCCGTGACTACGGCCGGGATATTTTTTCCGCGCATGGGTATTGATACCAAATCTCCCGGGTCGGCTTTAAGCGAAGAGAAAT
>CAZVBU010000093.1:0-3346 GCA_964625935.1 uncultured Candidatus Saccharibacteria bacterium | reverse complement strand
GCTTGCCTCGACCGTATCGACAAGTTTTTTTTCGTCCCAATCGGGCGATACTGAAATGCGTTTTATAAATCCCGCCGTCTGTTCCATATTGTTATAATAATTCGCCCTGTAACTGTCATTTGTGCGCTGCCAAAACTGAAAAAACGGAAATTCGTAAACTTCTTTCACGACCGACATCACAACATCTCTCGCCTCAGGATAATTAAAACTGTGCTCGCCGAATTCACCGAAAGGAAAAGCCAGACTGTTCACGCTGATGCCGAATTTTTTTTCAAGATCGCTTTTTGACGCGATAAAATCGTCCAAAACGCGCCGCCTGAATTCATCCTCCGTTTCAAGCCGGCTTTCATCCGCCAGCCAGAGCTTATTCGTATAAAAATGCCCCTTTTCCCCGCCGGAATTTACCGGATAAAACTGATGCGCCTCTCTTCCGTGCGACTGTATTTCCCAACGGCCATTTGAAAGCATCTGTCTTATTTCGGCCTCATTTAAATAAAAACCTTTCCTAATATTGTCGTCTCCCAAAGATTTGCCGGTAATAACGAACATGACAGCGTTAAAACCCAACACGCGCAAAACCGGATCGGCGGAATAATACGAATCGCGCCGTCCGTCGTCAAACGTCAAAAGAAAAGCGTTGGGCTTTGACCTTTTGTTACCGTTGACGTATTCGGTAAACTCGCCGAGTGTTATTGTCTGATATCCCGCTTTCTTGAGCGCGAGCATGTGTTCCCAAAATTCTTCGACCGGCAAATTATGGCCGTCTTCCGATTCCACAATGCCATGATAAACCAAAACAGGTATGGTATCTTCCGACTGGCCGAGTAAGGAATAAGCGGATGCATCCGTAAAAACATCATCCTTATACTTAAGATAATCCAGCTGCATGCGCGCGTAAGCCAGAGTAACATAGGGGTTATTCCTCAAAAACAGAACGGCGGCAGCCAAAAAAACGGCGATAAACAAAAAAACTATCGCGTACAGCAATTCCATTTTCGCGACATGGCCGTTTTTTCCGTTTTTTTCCGATTCCAATTTCATGATTTTACCCGTATCGGCCGAACATGCCGCCGGCCCGATTTATTTTTTATTAATTCCAATTATCGCGTGCCCCACCCCCTGTCCTGTATTTTCAATGCCGCGTAAAGTATCATGGGTGTCAAAATAAAAATATTAATAACAAGCCACCCGAACAAATACGGCCAGTATCTGTTTTCTTTGCGGGCATAAAAAGCATAAACAACGGCGACAAGAGCGTAAACCAGCGAGGTGCCCAGAAAATAAAACCACGGCATCGTAAGATGAAAGAACGGAACATAAACCAACGAATAAATACCGACAAAAGGATTTATGAAAGAAATAAGAACCAGCGGAAAAAAATAGTAGAAAGCCACAAGGGGGTTGCTTCTGTAAAGAAATCTGCCGGTCAAAAACGCGTTTATAATCCAGGACTTTTTCCAGCGGAGTTGCTGAACCATAAGCTGGCGAAAATTCTCGGGGACTATCGTAAATGCCTTGGCATCAAACGCGTAAACCGTCCTGTACCCGCTCTTCAAGACCCAGCTTGTAAGAGCTCTGTCGTCTCCGTACGTCACCGGCTGACCCAAAAATTTTTCGTTCAGCCATCGATCCAAAACCGGCAAAACAACGCTTTTTCTGTAAGCCGAAGCGCACCCACTGCAACAAAAAACCGTCTCAAGCACCGACTCCACCGATTTGAGAATGCGAAACGACATAAAATAATAAGCGGACTGCATTCTCGTGAGAAAATTCTTATCCGCGTTGGCGGGATCGGAATGAGCGCAAACCGCGCCGATGCCGTTGTCGGAAAAAGGCTTTATCAGATTATAAAAAGTTTCCGCCCCAACATAACTGTCGCTGTCCATTTGGACGATTATTTCCCCTTTGGCGCGCCTGAAACCTTCTATCATCGCTTTTCTTTTACCCTGATTCCTTTTCCACTGAATTACGGTGAGATTTTCAAAGCGCGCTTTCAGATTTTCCAAAATTTCGCCTGTCCTATCCGTGCTTCCGTCGTTTATCACTATTACCTCGATAAGATGTTTGGGATAATAAACGTCAAAACAGCGTGTTATGGTGGATTCAATCGCTTTTTCTTCATTCTTGCACGGAACGACAAACGTAACCGCGGGCATGTATTCCTTGCCCAAAATATCGAATTGCCCCTGCCGCGAAGGACTTTTGTAAACAAAAGACATCGCTATCCGGCCAAGCTGGAAAGTGGTGATAAATATCGAATATGTAAAAAGCAAAGGATATTCCCGGAACGACAAAGCTGTTTCCGATTTGACTATGAGTATGCTCGCAAGCAATATCAAACCCGTAAAAAGCAAAAACAAATTGAACGCCGAAAAAACCGCGGGCCTCTCGTAATAAACCCTCCGTATCGCCGCGCTGCCGTTTTCATATATGGTATTTGTAGCTTTCATGATAGTGTTTGTTATCTTCCTATACCCTTGTAAACAATCCCGTTCTGAATGAACAGTTCTTTGGGATAAATATTTCTGCCGTCGATTATCGCCTTGACTCCCAGGCGCTTAAAATCGCCGTATGTAAGTTTTTTAAATTCACTATGCCCCGTGACTATTACCGCGGCATCGGCATTTTCCAGAGCCTCGCTGACGGATTCCGAAGTGGAATGCTCTTTGACGTAAGGATCGAAAGTTCTTACATTCGCCCCGCGGTTCTTCAACTCTTTGATAATCTCAAATGCCGGACTCTCGCGATAATCGTCTATATCGGGTTTGTAGGCCAGACCCAAAACAGCCACATTGCTCCCTTTCATCGGTTTTTGTTTTTCATTCAGCGCGGAAACCGCCAATTCAACCACGAACTTCGGCATCTCGTTATTTATTCTTCTCGCTATCAGGAGAAAATCATGATGGAAACCGTTCTTTTCGCCGTAGGCTATGAGGTAATAAGGGTCGACTGGTATGCAATGTCCGCCAACTCCGGCGCCCGGGTAGTGAGCCATAAAAGAAAACGGTTTGGTAGACGCGCCTTCGATGACATTAATGAGGTCTATTCCCATTTTTGAAAAAGACATCGCAAGTTCGTTTACGAAAGCTATATTGATATCACGGAAAGAATTTTCGACAACTTTCACCGCTTCGGCCTCCTTAAGAGATTTCATGGGCTTGATTTCCGCGTCTATAATGGACCGATAAAAACCAAGCGCCCTTTTAAGGCCGCTTTCATCCAACGCGCCCACCACGCGCGGTATGTTTTCCACGCTCCAGATTCCGTCTCCGGGATTTATTCTTTCGGGGCAATGCGCGAGAGAAAAATCAACGCCGCTTTTTAATCCGGATATTTCTTCCAGGAT
>CAZVBU010000092.1:0-3349 GCA_964625935.1 uncultured Candidatus Saccharibacteria bacterium | reverse complement strand
TAATATCTATTACCATGCCGGATTTCGGTGACAACAATAAATCGAATGACAGCGGCCTCGATAGGCTTAAAAAAGAGCTTTACGCGAAAGATCCTTCTTTTGGCGACAAGGTTGAGCGGGGGGAACTTTATCCGTCAACGTCGAAGGTAAAGACGTATTGGCAGGAGAGCCTCGATAAGCAGCCGTCCACGATGCGCGATGTCATGAAATCATCCGAAGATAAAAAATCCAACCTCGGTCTTTTTGTCGTTTCCGCTGTTTTTCTGGTTGCCATTGCCGCGGTCGCTGTTTATTATTTTTGGGACAAGTTCGGCTTTCAGAATATAGTTTCTTCAAGGAATATAAATATTTCCATTGAGGGGCCGTCTTCCGTTAAGGGAGGAGAAAAAGGAAAATGGGTTGTTGTGATAGAAAACGGAAATGAAGTCGGGTTGGAATATGCAGATTTGGTTATCGATTTTCCCAAAACAACCATTCTCGCGGTGAGTGACAAAGAAGTTGCGCGGGATAGGATAATCGTCGGAAAAATCTCCGCGAAAGAAAAAATACAAAAAGAGATTAACGTTTATTTTTTGGGCGAAGAAGGTGAAATAAAGGATGTGGCCGTCAGTTTGGAGTACCGGGCGGAATCGCAAAATGCAATTTTGGCGAAAAACGCCGGATACTCCGTCCGCATCAGCCAGTCGCCCGTAGGTGTTTCTCTGAATTTTCCCAAAGAAATAGAATCGGGTCAGGAAATAAGCGTGGAGGTGGAATATGTTTCCAATTCTTCGGTCAGAATGCCGGATTTGTATCTTAAAATGGAATATTCTCCCGGATTCAGATATATTTCCTCTTCTGTTCAGCCTGTCGAAGGCAATAATATGTGGAAGATAGGAGATTTGTCCGTGGGCGACAGAAGGTCATTTGTTATCAGGGGTTTGGTTGAGGGACAGGATAATGTCGAATTGGGATTCCGCGCGCTTGTAGGCGCGGGGAAAAGCATTGAAAAAAAATACGGTTCGGGGTCGGCTACGATTGTCATAAAAAAACCTTTTTTAAACTTCGCGTTCAAAAGCCAGAACGAAGATTTATCCATCGTCAAAACCGGCCAGTATGTTCCCGTGAGCATCCCGTGGAAAAATAATCTTAATGTGGAATTGAGAGATGTCGTAATAACAGTGAGAATAGCGGGTGATGCCGTTGATAAGAAAACAATCAGTGTCAGCAACGGTTTTTACCGTTCCGTGGATAACGCCATTGTTTGGAATCCGACAAGTCAGCCAAAACTCAAAACGATTGCCCCGGGCGACTCCGGTTCGGTTTCTTTCGATTTTAATATTGTCAAAAATCTTAAGATCTCTTCTTCAAAGGACAAAAACTTCATTATTGTAATAACCGGCGAGATAGAGGGGCTTAAGGCGGTAATCGGCGGCCAGGCGGAGCCGGCGCGAAGTGTTTTGTCCCGCGAGGTCAAGATAACCACCGACTTGCAGTTTGTGGAAAAGGGTTATTTCTATCAAGGGGCCTTTACCAATACCGGTCCGCTTCCTCCGAGAGTCGGTGAGGAAACCACCTATACGATTAATTGGTCTTTATCCAATTCTTATAACGATGTTTCCGATGTCGTTGTCCGGTCTTTTCTGCCTTCTTATATGAGATACGTAAATACCGTTTCTCCGCAGGGAGAAAGCATTACCTATAATCACATAACGGGAGAGGTTGTTTGGCAGGTTGGGAAGATAGAAGCAGGCACGGGAATCATAAGGCCGGCAAAAGAAGTTTCTTTTATGGTTGGTCTGACCCCGGGTCCGAATCAGCTTAAAATTACTCCGAATATAATCGGCGATGTTTCGTATGAAGGGAAAGACGATTTTACCGGAATAGTGTCGCGCGGTCTCGTAAGGCCGATTTCGACAATGCTCGATGACGAGCCTGGTTTTACGCGGGAGAAATCGGCTGTAGTTGAATAAAATCGTTTTTTACTGTATTTTAAATACTAATATTTATTTAAGTATTTTTTTGAATTTATGGCGGATAAAAAAGTAGAAAAAATCATAGCGCTTACGAAAAGAAGGGGTTTTATTTATCAGGGTTCCGAGATTTATGGCGGACTAGCGGGCGCGTGGGATTTTGGTCCCGTAGGCGTCGAACTTTTGAATAACGTAAAATCTTTTTGGTGGAAAAAAGTCGTTTTGGATAGAGACGATTATTATGGCGTGGACTCCGCGATCTTCAAACATCCGAAGACTTGGGAAGCGTCCGGCCATATAGCCGGTTTTTCCGATCCCATGGCGGAGTGCAGAAATTGCAATAACAGAGTAAGGGCGGATAAAGAATTGAATAATATCGGTGTTGTGGCGGATGAAAAAATGACCGAAGCGGAAATCGATAAACTTTTTAAAGAAAACGCGAAAAAAATAAAATGCGCCAAATGCGGGAAAAGCGATTTTACGGGAGTGAAAAAATTTAATTTGTTGATAAAATCCAATTTTGGAGATTTTACCCAGAATAATTCCGAACCGGTTTATCTGCCCGGAGAAGCTTGTCAGGGTATTTACCTGAATTTTAAAAATGTCGTTGATTCTTTGCATCCCAAATTTCCTTTCGGCATCGCTCAGATAGGGAAGGCGTTCAGAAATGAGATTTCTCCAAGAAAATTTTTGTTCAGGTGCAGGGAGTTTGAACAAGCCGATACGCAATATTTTATAAGACCGAATGAAAATAAAAATAAATACGAGGAAATAAAACAAGAGCGGTGGAAGTGGCATCTGGATTTGGGATTGTCGGAAAAAAATCTGAGATGGAAGCGCCATGATAATCTGGTTTTTTACGCCAAGGATGCATGGGATGTAGAATATAATTTTCCGGATTATGGTTTTGACGAAATCGAAGGCATTCACGACCGGACGGATTACGATCTTACTCAGCACAGTAAGTTTTCCGGAGTTGATTTGTCGTATGATGAAAACGGAAAAAAATTCATTCCTTGGATACTGGAAACTTCAATGGGTGTCGGAAGGGTGTTTTTTGCTTTACTATGCGAGGCCTTTGACGAGGATGAAATGAACGGTGAGGTTCGCACTGTTTTGAGATTTAAGCCGGCCATGGCTCCGGTAAAAGCCGCGGTTTTTCCTTTACTTAAAAATAAGCCGGAATTGGTGGAGAAGGCGCGGGAAATTTACGGCAACCTCAAAAAAGAAATCGTTCCCGTTGTCTTCGACGATAACGGCAACATAGGCAAACGCTACAGAAGACAGGATGAAATCGGCACGCCGTTTTGCGTAACTGTTGATTTTGACACTTTAACAAAAAATTCCGTGACCGTGCGCGAACGCGACAGCGGCAGCCAGGAGAGAGTTGACATAAA
>CAZVBU010000091.1:0-3411 GCA_964625935.1 uncultured Candidatus Saccharibacteria bacterium | reverse complement strand
GCTTTAGTGTAGTTTCCGCCTTTTCCGTTTTTGTGTTCTTCAAGCCGGCGCTTAACGTCGGTCGTAATGCCGGTGTAGATTGATCCGTCTTTGCATAACAAAAGATAGACAAAATATCCGATTTTTTTGATAGTGTCTGTTTTTTTACGCGGTTGCATACAACCATTTTTTCACGGGGGAGAGAATCCGTCAAACCAATTGTTTGCCGGTTGTTTATTATTTTTTGAAATTAACTTCGATTTTGATTTTTTGTCGTATTACACCATAAATACAACGTACCAACAAACTTGAGAATGTTGGTATGTTGTGTATGATGTAGGAATGGGAAAAGTAAAAACAATAAAAACAGCGAAGCAGATGGAGCGCCATTTGAAGGGCATGGCGAATCATTACCGCATTGAAATATTGCTTCTTGTCGCCGGTAACGAGGGGATTACTCTTGAGAGTATAGCGAAAATTCTCGGCGCGAACGAGAAAACTTTGGGGGAGCATACTCGGCGACTTGTTCAGGCCGGACTTTTGAATAAAAAATACCGCGGTAAATTCGTTGAACATGGTTTGTCGCCCTATGGCAAAACATTCGTCCGTTTTTTAAAGTCGTTTCAACAGATATAAAAGCGCACAAAAACAATACCCCAACATTCTCAAGTTTGTTGGGTTGTTATTTGTGTGGGGGGTGCGCGGGATTGCGCGGGGCTACGCGGTGTCGCGCGGGTTTGTGTTATGTCGCGAGGGGAGCGCCGCGCGGGGGCGTCGTAAAATCGCGTTGTTGATTGGTAGAGCCGGATATGTTTGTTGTGTTGTCTAACGGCAGTAAAAATTATATTTATATAATATGAATATGGTAAGGTGTAAAATTTGCGGTAAAAATTTTAAGTTTATTACAAATACACACTTAAAATCGGCGCATAACTTTGATTTAAAACAATATATATTAAAATACAGCAATTTCGGGGTCGGTCCTTTGGCGCCGAATGTTTTGCCTAAAACAGATCCAAGGTTTAAAAAATGGAAGGAAAGTTTAAAAAATAGACCCGCTGTTTGGAGTAAAGGGAAGACAAAAAAGAATCATCCGTCTTTATTAAAAACCTCACTGACTTTTAAAAAGAAAAAAATTGATAATTTTGCGAAGTGGCGTGAGAAAATGAAAAAGGCGGGAAAGATAAGGAATAAATATCCTGTTTTTAAAAAAAATGGCGATTTGGCAGAATTGATAGGCGTTGCTTTGGGCGATGGACATTTTGAAGTTTTTCCAAGAACCGAAAGACTGACTATTTTTTCAAACGAAAAAAATGATGGTTTTGTCAAAAGATATGAGTTTTTGATGAAAAAAATTTTTGGAAGTAATCCTACAGTGTTCAGGCACGGGAGGGGATGCACCGGTATAAGCGTTTATCAGAAATATATAAGTGATAGGATGGGAATACCGCCTGGAGCAAAAAAAATAAAAAATTTCCTATGCCGGCATGGATTTCCGGCAATAAAGAATATTTAAAAAGGTATTTAAGGGGCCTTTATGAAGCCGAGGGGAGTATGTCTATTCATAAGCCGACATGTACTTATAAGTTTTCTTTTTCAAATATTAATGAATCTTTGCTTCAAAATGTTTTCAAATCTCTTAAGACCTTAGGCTTTAGTCCGCACAGGGACAAAGTCCGTGTCCAGATATCCAGAAAGGCAGATGTTTACAAAATTCAAAAAATGATTAAATTTAGAGTATATAGTTCTTTGTAAATGCGGGGTTTGCTAATGGTAGGCAGCGACGCTCTGAACGTCGTGGTCTAGGTTCGAATCCTAGCCCCGCAGCCAACTTGAGATAGGTTCGGACTCCGAGGAGGGTCGAAAACTGTATAATCACTTTATGAAATCAAAGGTCATACAAATGCTTATTCCTGAGGGGAATCCAAATGGAATGAAAATAATTGAATTACCTGGCTGGTCCGGTAAGTCATTTATTGTTCCACGTCAGAATTTGAAGGAACTTAAAGATCGTCCCGAAGTAAACCAACCAGGTCTATATCTTCTTTTTGGCGTTGATGAAGCTTCTTCTGAGGATCTTGTTTATATTGGTGAATCAGAAAATTTCTACAGTCGTATTGCTAATCATGATTCGAATAAAGATTTCTGGAACACCGCAGTAATTTTTACTGGTGGACTTAATCGAGCTTTTGTTAAATATTTGGAGTACAGAGCAACAACGATGGCTCACAATGCTGACCGTATGATTGTGCAGAATAAAGTTCAACCTCAAGAAAACACTCTTTCAGAAAGTGAAAAGGTTATCGTTGAGCAATACTTTGAAAACGTTCAATTTATTTTGGGTGCAATTGGTTATGAAGTTTTTGAAACAGTCGCCGAATCAATTGCTGACAAAAAACTCTACTACCTTAAGGCAGAAGGTGTCGACGCAAAAGCTCAACTTCTGGCAGATGGGAGCCTAAATGTTCTGAAAGGATCGTTGGCAAGAATTAGGCAAGTTGATTCATTCTGGGGTTGGTCGAAAGCGGCACGCGAGAGGTTTCTTCAAGATGGAACCTTTGCCGATAAGGGTGACGGTTTATCGTATCTTTACACCAAGGATGTTCTCTTTAAGAGTCCAACCGCAGCAGCGGCTACCACTGTTGGTTATTCGGTAAACGGATGGGACGTTTGGAAAGATGACGCAGGAAAAACTCTGGATGAGAACGTAAGAAAATAATTATGAAAAATATCTGGATTCTAACTGAGGAAAGACCTAAAGAAACTGTTATTCAAATAATTTTGGATAGAATTGCTATTGATCATAAATACTCAGTCGTAATTTCAGACTTGAAAGTGGTTCCTATTTTTAAGGACGATCATTTTACTTCTTTATATAAAGTGCAAGGTGTTTCTTCAAAAGATTTTGGTGAAGTGTATCTAAAACTCGCAAGTGGAAATTCCAGTTTCGTTGATTTCTTGGTGTTTATTCAGGAGGCAGAACCGAAGCAAGATGATAAGCCTTTGTATGCAATAGAGGAGACTAAAACTGACGACTCGGAGTCACGTAATACGGGTGTATATCAACGCTGTAGTAAATTCGTTTACGTTGATTTCTATTACCCCGGCATTACAAAAATAATGCTCTACAACCTCTCAATTCCTCAAAAGGAAGATCCTACGGAGACAAATATCTTTGGAATGCGAATGCTGAAGACTATGGGTGTAGAAGTTCTCGGTAAGGTTTACGAAAAAGAATTTCAGCCGGTTGCTTCGCTGGAAGAACTTGTACAAGTTAAAAACGCGATGAGACTTCCTCCTGCCGGTAATGTCGCTATAAGAATGGAAGTCTTACCAGATCAAATTAATATCTCTGGACGGCTTTTCAAATCTGATGGTATGTAAGGTACCCATTTTTTAAGACACCGTTTGTACAATTCGAGCCGACCTTTC
>CAZVBU010000090.1:0-3538 GCA_964625935.1 uncultured Candidatus Saccharibacteria bacterium | reverse complement strand
TTTGCGAGGAATTGGCGCAAGTCCTTGAGGTTTTGGTCGGTAAGCTTCACTTTGCCGCCAAAATCGTCGTTTATCTGAAGGCCGCCTTCATTTCCGATTTTTGTTTCAACAGCTGTCGGACAGCATTTTTTATCTCCGCAAAATTCATAAACTTCTCCGATTTTTCTTTCTTTTTTAATGTTTGTTATTCCATTCATAATATTCTATATTATCCGTCCGCCCAAGGCGGACTAAGATTACCTTATAATTATTATCCGTCCGCCTTGGTTGGGACAGGATTACCTTATAATTTTGTCCACTCCGGTTAATCCGGAACAGAAATTATTTTAATAAGTTTGACCTTTTGTTTTTTTATTATTTTATTTTTAAGTTATTCTAAGTTTTAATTTCCCCATACACAATCTGCGCGGCTGCGCAGACTGTACACGGTGTTTTTTCTATTCGTTATTTATTATTTTCGGGTTGAATTCTTTTAATGTTTCGTTTGAAAGTATCACTTCCGGAGAAATTTTTTCTCCATCGTAAATTATTTCAAACATATCCGGTTGTTTGTATGTTATCGCGCCAATCCCGTTTATTCGTTTTAATGTTTCTGTAATGAACGGGGCGTGCCCTGAGCAGGGGAGTTCTGTTTTTATCGTGATATTTTTTCGCGCGGAATTTTCAGCGAGCGGCGTTTCGCATATATCACCGGCGTCGCCGGCGCACGAATCTTTCGCGGCCGTATTGGCGAGCAAAGCTGTTTGTTTTTTCGCCGTTATATCGGCGGCCGCCGGAAAAGCGAAATACATAAGGAAAAGATTAACGGAAATTACCGTGAAAAAAAGCGTCGCGATATAGTTTTTGTTTTCCGCTATGCCATTAAGACTTAGGGATCGCCTTTGTTTCAGGTAGACGCACGCGGAACCCGTCGCCAGAAGCGCGGACACGGCGAAAAGAGCGGGGAAAGACAGCCATTTGTTCGCCATAAACGAATAAAAGAAACCGGAGGCAAAGCTTGTTCCCAGAAGCGCGAACGCTATAAATGTAATGCATCCCAAGTGAGGGATAACGCCCAAAAGAAGCCCGCGAGTCAGCCCCTTGGGTTTTTTGCCGCTGTGGCAATTTTCGTTTTTTTGTTGATTTTGCATAAATGGGCCTTTGTTAAATTGGAAAAAGAACTGATAAAAGCGTTTTTTGGTTTAACAAGCCGAGCGTTTGAATATTTCCATGATTTCCTTCAGTTTTTTCTCTCGTTCTTTTTTTGAGCCGGATTTTATTGCTTCGGATACGCATGTTTCAAAATGGCTCTTGAGCACTTCCTCGTTTAATTTGTGCAAAGCCGAAATAACGCCTAGGTTTTGCTGGATTATATCCACGCAGTATCTGTCGTTTTCAAGCATTTTTTTAACTCCGTTTAAATGTCCTATAAGGTAGTTAAGCCGTTTTAGAGCTTCTTTTTTTGTTGTTTTACGCATAATTTTTTAATCTGTCGATTATAACCCTCCCCCCAGAGGGTATGTTTCAACGATTTAAGTATAATAGGGAATAAATAAAGGTCAAGAGTGGTGGCGTGATTTATGATTTAAGAATTAATATTTTTTTGCCGCTTTGATAAAAAATAAAAAACCGCCCGTTTGACAAACTTGGGGGCGGTTTTTGGTTTTGTTTTAGGAGGAAAGTGTTATTTTTTCTTTTCGGCGATTTCGCACTCGTTTTGGCCGCAACTACGGCCTTTTTTCGCGGCTCAGCCGCCTTTTGGTCTGGTTTTTTGGATCTCTTCCAATTTTTGATGGTACGGTTTGGCCAGCTCGTTTAAAAACTGCCGTTCCGGTTTTGTTTCCATGTTGTCGTCTTGAAGTTTGCTGTAGATTTTTGCCGTTCCGGAACCGTAATAGTCGAGGAACGAATCAATCTGTTTTTCCGTAAAACTTTTGTCAAAGAGTTTTGTAAGTTTTTGGACGTATTTTTTGTAGTGTCCGAGAAAACGTTTTTTGAATTCGGAAAATTTTTCTACTTTTTCATTTTCGTCTGCGCCGGAAAAAAGATAAAACTGAAGCAGGATATCTTTGAAATAGTACCTGGCTTTTTTGTTTAAGTCGGCGTCCGATGCGACGTTTTCAATAAGCGCTATAAGCGTTTCAATTTTTTCTTGTTTTGTTACCGGAGTCATTAGCTCTCCTTTTTGGCCGCGGCTGAGGTTTTTGCCTGAGTTTCAGTCGTCTGCCGGGCAAGTTTCCCCGCTGTTTTTGTTTTTTTTGAAAAACGGAGCCGCGATCGCGCCAAAGAATTTTTCTTCTATTTCGATCATTGACATGTCTTCTGTGAGCTCGTGCGTTATTTTCGCGGCGCCGGATCCATAGTAAAATATCATTGCCTCAAGTTGAAGCTCGTCGTAATTATCGTTTAGCAGTTTTGACCAAGCTTCTTTATACTTCGGGAAATATTTATCGAACCGCTTGAGGAATGCTTTCTCTGTGATGGGCGGTTTTTTTTCTTCGGGGTGGTCCCGCTCGTATGATTGTAGCAGTATTCCATAAATGCTTTTGGCGTAGTTTCCGCCCGTAGGATCAACTAACTCCACTTTTTTCATCAAGCCCAGAAGTTTTTCGATTTTTTGAGCTTTTGTTTGTTTCGGTTTTACATTATCGGTTTTTTTATCTGTCATTTTTTTAGGCATTTGCTTTTTCTCCCGGTTTTTTAATCGTTTTTGAAACTTCAAAATTCAAGCCGCGGGATTCGGAAAAATTTTTTGCGGACTAATAAAATTTTCCTATCGGTATTTTTCAGGCGAAGGATTGAGGGACAGTGAAATGAGCCATGTTATGATTGCCACAAAAATTACGGGTATGCAGGAAAAAAATCCTATGAATCCGCAAAGAATGAATGAAACCGCGACTTTTTCTTTTCTGAAATAACTTGCCCAGAATTGAATCGTATATCTTAGCGCTTGTCCGGAAATTATGAAGATAAAAATTAAAAACAGAATCATCGTCAAAAGACCGGCGATTTCAATGTCCATAACTTTTTTCTCCTGTTTTTTGCGGTTAGGTGTTTCAGAAACGTTTGCGCTGTTTTTGGTTAAATAGCTGTTTGATTTTCACGAACGCGAAATAAAATATCCCCAGTTTGATGAAATAAAGCGGTATGCTGTCGTAGCGGTGAGCGAAAACAAAGGCCGAAAGATTTTCATATCCTATGTAGTCGAGAATTATTGACGACAAACTGGAAATAAGGGGCATAAGAATAGCCGTAGCGACAATTATCGCGGTTATTGTGAATTTTTTTTTCGCGCGATAATCTCGCGGTCCGAACCAGTTTTTTACGCGGGCGGTAATGACTAAAAAAACAAAAGCCGCCGGCAATGGCAGAAGAACCATCGTGATGAGCAGATTTTTTACTTCTCCGCTTGTCAGAATATTGTAAATCCAAGCGAATGGCAGGCTTAAAATAATGTAAATAATTGCCCAAAACCACATGTTTTCCCTCCTTAAATATTCGGTTTTCAAGTTTTTGTCTTTTTAGAAATTAACAGGAAAAATAGATTTGGTCAATGTAT
>CAZVBU010000089.1:0-3576 GCA_964625935.1 uncultured Candidatus Saccharibacteria bacterium | reverse complement strand
ATTACCGATTTGAACAAGCCGGAGCTGTCTCCATTTAAGCTTTTATCGGCGGAGAAACGCGTCGAAAAACGCGGTAATGTGATATTTGAGTTTTACCGTTTTGGCTTTTCTTTTTTTGGACCCGCGAGTGCCCCGCTTAAGTTTCCGGGATTCAATATCTGGTATTTGGATAAAAAAGACGTTCTTTCGGGGGGATTGCTTAATCCGAAAGAAATCACAACCGCTTCTTTTGCCGTGCTTATTGTTTCGTCTTTGAACCCGGAGAGGCAATCTATCGAATGGGTTACATCTCCGCCGGCTTATTCCGGAACAAGAATATTTCTTTTGAGCTATGTTCCTTTCGGCGCAGGCATCGCTTTGATTATTTTTTCTTTTTTTGTTTTCGCGCGCAGGTATTATTTCCGGTCTGCTGTGGACGAATGCGGAATCGACGAAGGGGAACCTTTGGATTGCGTTTACGAAAGGCTTAAAAAAACGTGGCCGGATGTCCCGGATAAATTGACGGCGAGTATTTTGACTGAGTCGAGGAAAGATTTTTCCAGGCTTTTGAGCAGGTCAGCCGGCATTCCGGAAGAGTTAGGGATGGCGAAAACTCCGCGCGAGTTTTCCGATTTGAATTTCCCTCACGAGGCGGAAGCATTGCGAGGCAGGACAGCGCGAAGTGTTATTGACGCGGTTAGCGCGATTGACAAAACTTTGTCTTCGGGCGAGGCTATGTCCGCTCCGGACTGGAGCAAAATTTGGGATATTGTTGTGTTCGGTATTCCTAAAAATATTTAAGATTATTTGACGTGAGTTTTTAAAACAAAATTCCTTCGGGTGTTTTCGCCCGGGGGATTTTTTTTTTGTTGACTTTTAATAGCCGTAAATATAGAGTTCAAGTAGGATATTTCCGATTGAGCCTTGAAAATTCTTATAAATTAAACGGTTTTTAGGGAGATTTGACATGATTTTTTCTTACCCTTGGGCGTTTTTGATTTTAATTCCTTTCGCTGTTTTATTTTTCAGGATGAAAAAATTGGAAAAAAAACGTTTTTTTGATGTCCCCGCTTCCATGATTGTAAGAAGACCGGCCGGAATGAAAAATTTTGCCGGCAAAAACGGCCGTTTTTTGTGGCTTTTCCCGGTTTTTCTTCTTGTATGCGCCTTATCCGAACCTTATGGCGTTATGCTATCCAAAGAAATGTCCGCCGAAGGAAGAATCATGGTTTTTTGCGCCGACCTTTCAACGAGCATGTTTGGCACGTATCGTAGCGCAACAGGCAGGTCTTCTCTCGATGTAATGAAAGAATACGCGCAGGTATTTGTTAAAAAAAGAGCTTCGACCGACCTCGTGGGTATTACCGCTTACGGCGGCAGGTCAAGAGGCAGGAAAAATGGCGAGGCGGCGATTATTGTTTTGCCGACATCGGAAGAAAGACAGCTTTATGCTTCGATAAAAGTTATGAAGCCGGGGATGCTCGGCGCGTATACCTCTATCGGCGAAGGCCTTTTGGTTTCCATTTTTTCCTGCATTGATCACAAGACTCTTGAGAAAATAAATATCACGAAGCTTGTAAAAAGCATTGAAGAAGGCGACAGAACTTACGCGCTTGAGGCGGCAAAAAAAATAGGGCATTTGAAAAACCGCGTGATTATTCTTTTTACGGATGGAAAGAATAATTCCGGTATTGAGCCCGAGCATGCTTTTTATCTGGCGAAAATTCTCGGTATTAAAGTTCATTTTGGTTCTCTGGAATCAACCGGAGCTACCGGTTTGACCGAAGCGGAAGAAAAGCGCGAGAAGGAGAAAATTATTAAGGGCGTGACGGAAACGGGCGGTGTTTACATGGAAATGAATGTCGCGGAAAATCTTGAGCTCTTTTTTGGAGAGATTGACCGCCTTGAGACTGCCCGTTTGGAGTTTTCTTTTGGGGAGCAAAAAAAATCACTGAGGTCTTATTTTATTTTCGCGGCTTCGTTTTTCATCGTTTTGCTTTTTGCCTTTGAAAATATTTATCCGAGAATTCAGCCATAGGAGGATTCGTAATGAAGACAAAGTCGGGGTATCTGGTTTTCTGTTCTATTTTTCTTATCGGGTTTGTTTTGGCGGTGTTCGGCGCCGGAAATTATTTTTACGGCCGTTATCGCCTTGATTTCGGTGAAAAAGCGTCAAAAAATGACGTAGTCGGCGCGTGGATTGTTTTTGAGAAGTGGGAAAATTCTCTGGTGTTTAAATTTTCCGGTTTTTTGCCTTCCGTTAAGGAAGACGCGGTTTTAAAGAAAGCCTGGCTTTTAGCCCAATCCGGCCTTTATGTTGAGGCCGCGAAAGAATACCGAAAGCTCGGCGGAAAAAATTCCGACGCGTTGTTTAACGCCGCCACCGTGGCTCTTGCCGGCGGTCAGGAAAGCCCCGAGAGGATCATTCAGGAATATACAGACGCGCTTATTTTGGATTCTCGCCATTTCAAATCAAAAATCAATCTTGAAATTCTTTTTTCGGAACAGCAAAAAAATAAAAAAAATTCCGATAACGGGGAAAAAGACGGCGAAGGTAAACCCGACAAGATAAAAAAATACAGGCCGGGTGATTCGCAGGGGAGTTCCACGCCGGATAATTCCGGCGATATGCGTTATTAGCGGAGGATGTTTCGGTGACAGTTTCAAGCTGGCCTGTTTTCTTTTTGTTTGTTTTTCTTTCTTTTATTTTTTTGGCGGCTTATCTTTTTAATTTTAAAAGAGCGGGTTTTTTCCGAAAAAAAGATTTTTTACGGGCCGTGATGTGCTCTTTGACGGTTTTTCTCATAGGGGCGGCGTGTTCGGAATTTTACTTAAATCGCGATATTCCCTTTCCTGTAAAAGAGAAAATGGAAATAATTTTCGCGGTTGACGTTTCTTTAAGTTCTTTGGCGCGCGACTCCTACATCGAAGATGCCGGCGAAAAAAAGGTCATTTCCCGTCTTGAGCTTGAAAAAAATCAGATAAAAAATTCCGTTAAGGGACTAAGAGACGACGGCGTGGGGATTATAGCTTTTGCCGATATTGCCGTTCCTCTTCAAATAGCGCTTTCTTACGGGGATTACTCAAACAGTGTTTTGAAAAATCTTGATTATCTTGATGAAAATTTTTGCCGTTATGGAATAAAACAGGGAACTGATTACGGGGCTTTGTTTTTGTCCGCTTTGGAAATATTCGGCGAGAAAAGCAGTTTGAAAAAAATATTGATAGTTTTGACTGATGGCGAACCACAGGGCGACGAGAAAAAACTCCGCGAAAATCTGGCGAAGGCTTTGAAGCTTTTTGCTGAAAGAAAAGATATAGTTGTTTATTTTATCGGGGTCGGTGATTTTTCCCAGCCTTCAAAAATTCCGAAATCGGAAGGCGGCGCCG
This sequence comes from uncultured Candidatus Saccharibacteria bacterium, assembly GCA_964625935.1. GTDB lineage: Bacteria > Patescibacteriota > Minisyncoccia > JAHISW01 > CAZVBU01 > CAZVBU01. The sequence continues at coordinate 207 of CAZVBU010000089.1, read as the reverse complement.
ATGGCAACGAAGGTTTTTATCTTGATTCTTCCGGCAATCCGATAATGACAATGCCGAATCCGCAGATGCTGGCTTATCTGGCGGGAGCCGTTGGTGGCCGTTATAAGCATGCTGCTTTTGCTGATGATTTGCGGGAAATACTTAAAGAAACGATAGAAATCGAACGCAGAATAATAGGTCATGAAATAAGGGAAGTTCCCCTGGATA
>CAZVBU010000088.1:0-3674 GCA_964625935.1 uncultured Candidatus Saccharibacteria bacterium | reverse complement strand
GCAATTTTGGGGGCTGGCGTTAAATCAATTTTTGCAGTTATAGGCAATGCAATTTTATCTTTTCTAGCTTTTATACTAAGCCCCCTAGGCGCCCTCTTTGACATGTCTATCGATTTATCAGTACTCGCATCTCAAAATTATAATACTGTTTTTGTAATCGAAAGCTGGCAAGTCTGTAGAGATATCGCCAATATGTTTTTCATATTCATTGTCATATACATAGGCATCACGACAATTCTCGGAATAACCAGCAGACAGCTGAAACAGCTCCTTACAAAAATTGTCGTCGTGGCGCTTCTTGTTAATTTTTCTTTTCCTATAGCAAGAACTGTAATAGACGCTTCAAATGTTGTGGCTGTTGAATTTATATGCGCGATAACAAATAACCGTTGCAGCATGTCAGCTCCGGGACCAAATGATTTTTCAGCGCGAATGGCTGGTATGCTTTCCATACAAACAATTTTTGGCGCTAGGACACAGGCAGAATTGGATAACACTATTCAAAATTTAACGTTATCAAAAATAGTCGTAGTGGCCGGGGGAGGAAGCATCCTTTTAATTGTCTCTGCTTTTATTTTTCTAGCACTAAGTTTGCTTTTTATAATCAGAACTGTTTATCTAACGATATTAATTATTTTTGGTCCGCTGGCTTTTCTGGCTATGGTTTTGCCCGGAGCTCAAAGTTACGCAAACCAATGGTGGGATAAATTAATACACCAATCTCTTATCGCGCCGATATGTATGTTTATGATTTACTTAACTGCAAGTATGGTGCAAAACGGGCTGATGCCAATGGCGCAAGGTTCAAGTTTTATGGGATTTTTAACACAGGAGAGCGGAACAGGGAATGATATTGCCTTAATAATGAGTTTTATAATTACAACAATGATGCTTCTGGGATCATTGGTTGTCGCCCAGCAACTCGGCGCTCACGGCGCCTCAATGGTCATCGGATGGGGGACAAAAAGCCGGAAATGGGCGACGGGCAAACTGAAGAGCGGGGCGGGCTACGGCGCGCGCTGGGCGGGTGGCAGCGCCGCCAAAAAAGTCCTTGAAAGCCAGAAATTCAGGAATCTCGCGGCGGCCGCGAGCGGGACAAAAGTCGGAGCTTTCGCCACGCGCCAAGTGATAAAAGCGGTTGAAAAAACCGCGGCAAGCCGCGACAAAGACGTGGAAAACAAAGCCAAACCGTTCATGTCCTATTCCTCCTCGGCTTTGGCGGCCGCGCTCCCCACGCTTGATCCGAAAGTGCGCGAGCGCGTAATGACCCAAATAGACGACAAAAAGCTAGGAGAAGCAGTTTCAAAAATGAATGAAGCTCAGCAGATCGAATACGGACAAAGACTCTATAAACAAGATAAAAAACTTGGAACAAAATTCGCTAAAGCCACGAACAAAGTTCATGTCGGAGGCGCGATAATGCAAGAAGCGGGAGAAACCGAAGAAATAGCAATGCAGAAATATCTGGACACTATAGGAACAAACAACCTGCACAACCTTAATTTCCAGGGAATGGAGAAAAACAGCAAAGCAATGGAAGTAACTTTGAAAAACATGAGCTCGAACAACCTGAAAGCGATGATGCACAACAAAAAACAAATGATTGACTTCTCCAACACGATGAACAACTGGTATTCAAATCAAAAAATATATCATCCGACCGACATAGCGCTGAATGTTGAAAATTCTTATAACCAAAAACTGGGACAATATATGCAAACAGGCCCCGGGCGTATGTTCCTCTCTTCCGAAGACGAAATCAAGAAAATGACCCTGCCCAAAAAAACAACAGGAAAACCGACCCCGTAAAATATTTCCGTTTAAAAAATTAAAAACGGATAAAAAAATTAAAAACTTATGGACACATATTCAAAAGACGAATTATTCGATTTTTACGATCAGCTTCCGCAAGATTTGCGCGACGCGATGTTTTCCGTTGATACCGCGAAAATAATACGGGAAGTCGGCCTTTCAAACAGCTTAAACGTGGCGCAAATGGGAATGCTCGCGGAAGAAACCGGATTCATATTTCTCGGCGCCTCTCCCGTGAACAAATTCATAGACAGAATTATAGAAAGGCTCGGTATAGACAAAGAAAAAGCAAAAAAAATAGCTCATGAAATAAACGAAAAGGTTTTTTCAAAAGTCAGGGAAACACTGAAAGAAATCCATGGACTAAAGCCAAAAACAGAAAAATCGTTACCGCCCAAACCGGAAGAAGAAAAACCCGTTATCTCAACCATGATTGAACCGCAAAAACCAATACTTGATAAAGAAGTTGAATTAATGGACGATTTGTCGGTCTCGCGCGACACGGACACAAGGACTGCGCCTTTAACCGGGTTCCTTAAAAAAGAAACTCCGGAAGCAACCGGTGAAGAAACAGCGGAACCGGCAGTGGAAAAACCGCAAGATCCCGCGACTCCGGCGGAAACACCCGCGGTAAAAGATATTTTCGCCGAACGCACCAAAGAAGAAGGCTCGATAGCCGGGAGCGAAACCGTGGTAAACAAAGAAACATGGCCGCCAAAAGCTGAAAATCCGAAATATAATAAAGGCGCCGACCCTTACAGAGAACCGATTGAATAGCAAAAAACCTAGAAAATCTGAATCATAAAACGGTAAAAAATTCCACCAGCTTGTTTGGATTGGTTTTTGTTGGTTATAAATCATTTGCTATAATCTATAATCTATAATCAAAGACAATGTTATTTCAGGTCCCGCAATTTATCGAGGTTGAAGACAAAATATTCGGTCCTCTGACCTTAAAACAATTTTTCTATCTGGCCGCCGGAGCGGCGGCAATATTCGTCGTTTACGCTTTTCTACCACTTCTTCTTACAATAATAATAGCTCCGCCAATAGGACTTTTCGCCGCGGCTCTCGCTTTTTACAAAATCAACAACCAACCCTTCATCAAAGTGGTGGAAAACGCTCTTATGCATTATCTCAAGGGGCGAATATACACATGGAAAAAGCGGGAACCTGAAAAAAGCAAAGAAAAAGCGCGGGAAGCAAAAACGCAAGCCGACCAATCTGCGATTTATGTGCCGAAACTTACGAAATCAAAATTGGAAGACCTCGCGTGGAGCCTCGAAATAAGGCACAAAGACAAACAACAGCATTTTTAACCCCGGAATATCTATTTTTTATATTTTATGACAACAGCAAAAAGCAAAGCGTCGCAAGACATTGTCCCGATAAAAGAAATAAAGAACGGCGTTGTTATTCTTAAGGATAGAACCCTGAGGATGATACTTATGGCGTCGGCTCTGAACTTTTCTTTGAAGTCGGCGGACGAACAGGCCGCTCTCATACTCCAGTATCAGAACTTCCTGAATTCCCTGGATTTTTCAATCCAGATAATAATACAATCGCGCGACCTCAATATAGAACCCTATCTCGATTCGATAAGAACCCGCGCCAAAGAACAAACAAACGAACTCTTAAAGATACAAATGAACGAATATGTTGATTTCGTGAAAAATTTTGTTTCCGCGTCAAGTATTGTGGCGAAAAACTTTTATATCGCGGTTCCTTATTCTCCGTCTTTGGCTCAATCGGCTTCCGACAGTTCCGCCGCTTCAGTATTCGAAAAACTTATTTCTTCCAAAAAAAAACCGGCCGCCCAACAGGCGGCGGTGGCTTTTCGGACTTTTCTGCTCGAAGAGAGC
>CAZVBU010000087.1:0-3864 GCA_964625935.1 uncultured Candidatus Saccharibacteria bacterium | reverse complement strand
GAAAATTTTTCCGTCTTTATCCATTCTTATATCAACGCGAGCGTAATCGCGCGCGTCCAAAGCTCTGCAGGTCTTAACAGCCATGTCTCCTATTTTTTTCTGTATTTCTTTGGGCAGAGTTTTTTCCAAATCGGGTCCGAAATTGAAATTTATAACTTTAAACTCGCGGGACTTCTCGTCGAATTTCGCCTTGTTGGAATAAATTTTCGGTTTCCCGGCAGGCCATTTGGAAAAATCCAATTCCACTATCTCAAGCGCTCGGAAATTATCGCTATTTCCGATAACCGTGGCGTAAAACTCCCTGCCGTCTATGAATTGCTCCACCAAAACATCTTCCTTAAGTGTTTCGTGCAACTCTCCGACTTTTTTGACAAGCGATTCGAAATCATAAACAACGGAATTATCGTCTATCCCTATGGAGGCCGCTTCTTTTGAAGGTTTTACGAAAAGAGGATAGGCAAAACCGCGGGGAACCGATACGGATTGCCCCGGACGAACGGCGAAAAAATCAGCGTAAGACACTCTGTGAAAATCAAAAATTTTTTTGGAAATATGCTTATCAAGACTCAAAAACAAAGCTCCCGCGGTAGAACCGGTTATCGGAACGCGAAGCATTTCCAAAAGAGCCGCGACGTTGGACTCAAAATGATCGGAATTCCTGAATGTTTCGCAAAGATTGAAAATGAGATCGGGCTTGGCTTCTTTTACCCCCGAGGTGATGCGTTCTATACTCTGGTTCACGGGCAAGAGAGAAACCGAATAACCGAGCTTTGTCAGCACCTCTTTGACATCGTCAACGACAACATCGTGCCACGGCTTTTGGTTCGGATACTCCTGATGAAAAACTATAAGAATTTTTTCTTTCTGAGGTTCCGGTTTTTTTTCCGGCTGCGCCTGAATTTCCGCCGGCGCAGGAGCCGCGTTCAAATTTTCTTTCTCTTTTTCTTTTTCCGGTACAGCTGATTTTTTTTCATCGTTTTCGTTCGTCATATTTAGATGATATCACGCGGAATTTATTCGCACAATAATTTTTTTATTTTTCAAAAATTTTTTCTTAATGAAAATTTAAAAAAAATAATACATATTCAACAAAAAAACATCCGACTAACAAATTAGCCGGATGAAAAAAAAATTTTTAAAACCACTGGTCCTGCCTCGCTCTCTTAAAGAGAATTTTTCAGCCGCCTGTAAGAAAAGTTAAAAATCGAACCGAAGGCCGCCAGAAAAAACACAAGACAAACTATCCAACCCAAAACCGGAATAACGCAAACAACCGAAAAGAGCACTATACCAAAAAGCGCTATTTTCCAATCTATAACATAATCGCTTTTTTTCATTAATATTTTATACACCCACGCGCCGAACACAATACCGGAAAGCGCGGACGCAAAAATAGCCGCGAGCGCCATAAACAGAAGCAGTATAACAGCGAAGGGGATTCCAAGTACCGTAATAAATAATATTATGGAGGCCACAGGTATCATTATTATAAGCACGAAGCCCTTAAGCAGATTCGCCCAAAATTCTTTCAACCCCGCCTCTACCGCATTCCGCACCGGTTTTTTAAACAACAGTAATCCCGCCAGTCCCAAAACCAAAACCATCGCCAGTTTCAAAAACCAAAAACCCGCGATAAGCGCCGGGACCGCCGATTTGCCGTGTTTTTCCATTTTATTGAACACAGGATCGCCTGTTATCCGCGCTCCGTTTTCTATTTGCGCCTCGACGGGCGAATCATATATCAAACCGCTCTCTAAAACAGCCGAACTGCCTATCTTTATCTTATCCGCGTAAATTCTTACCGGACCTTTCAAACGACCGTTTATACTGACTTCTCCGCCGCCGATATTGGTTTTACCGGCGACCTCTCCATCCAAAACGACGACGCCACCGCCAATAAACAAATCGTCCCCCACAAACGACTCCCGCGACAAAGATACCTGCCCGCCGGCGAACATAGCTTCGCCCGACACACGGCCGGTGAACACCAAAGAACCGCCCGCGGAACGCAGATCATCGCCGACAGCGCCGGAAATTATTATATTACCGCCAGCCACGGTCAAATCTTCCCGCACATCGCCCGTTATAAGAACGGTCCCGCCGGCGACAGCGGCATCTTCTTCGACAACTCCGCTCAAAGTAACGGAACCGCCAGCCGCGTATAAATTATCACCAATTGCCTGGCCTATTGGCAGATTAAAATTATCGCCTTTTCCCAATTGCGCGGCCATTGCCGGCAAAACGAAAAAAACGCCATAAAACCCGCCACCAGGCACGTAAAAAATATCTTTTTCATATTATATAAATATTAACATAATTCATTAAAATACCGATAAGAAAAATTTTTCACCATGTTTTTTTAAAAATGAAACCGAAGAAAAACAAATCCCCACCCACAAAGAAGCGGGGATTTCTAACGAAACAAAAAGCGAGTTGATATTATCGCGCCGCTAATTTATCGATAACCGGACATTTAAATATCCACCGGATATTTTTATATCGACGATATCTTTTCCAATCACCCCCTGCCTACGTTTTTTCCGCCTAAAATCGAATTAATGAATTTTAAAAACAGAAATCAATTCAAAAACATTCAAAAATGAAAATAATCGCCAGTTAAAAAACCGCCGTTAACGGCGGTTTTTTAACTGGCGGAGGGTACAGGATTTGAACCTGTGAGGGGATTTCTCCCCAACCGCATTTCGAGTGCGGCGCGTTAGACCACTCTGCCAACCCTCCAATGATAAAATTATCAATATTCAAATATCACCATATTTAACATTGCGCGGACAATCCGTCTATATATCCTTTCATTTTATAAAAAAGTTTCCTGCCATTTACTCTTATATCGATTGTCCCATATTTTAGAGAATTACAGGGCCTTTTTAATTTACTGGCGCCACTTAAATATCCGGCAACAACAAACCTTTCAAAAGGCAATTTTGTAATATTTTGCCAAAATTTTACTACATTATTTTTATCAATATTACTATGTATTCTGATATGCGCTTTAATTTTTTGATCATCAACCAACAAAAACTCCCTCAAGAATCGTAAAAACAACTTTATCATTAAGGGATCGGAATTTACAAAACTTATTTTTAATGAATTTTTATTTTTTTCGCTCTTAAAACCCTCCCCCCAATAAAGAGCAGCTCCCGCAAGTAAAAGTTCTTTTCGGGACAATTTTTTAATTTCTTTTTTGGCCGCCTCTCTTATTTTTTTATTTTCAATTTCTATCCTCTTTGTCCTTCTGGTATTGAAGGAAAGAAGACCACGTTTTGTCGCCATTTCAATTTTATCAATCAATCTTTTCTTCGCACTGTCGGATAATTCAATATTTCTAAACCAATAACTCAATGTCCCTTTTGAAGAAAGACCCAAAAGTTTTTTTATTTCCGTATAACTCTTACCGCTTTTCCGCAATTCTATCGCGCGAGTTTTCAATTCTTGAGATATTTTTTTCCTCATATTGAACAGATGTATATATTATATTATTTATCTAACAACTGTTCAATAAAACAGCAGCCCTACGGGGAATCGAACCCCGGTTTCGTCCTTGAAAGAGACGCGTCCTAGCCGCTAGACGATAGGGCCAAATACCTAAAACAAACTAATTCATTAAAAAAGCGAACCTTTGCGCGGCCCGCTTTATTCTTTCTTTATTCTTTCAACAATGCAATTTTCAACTTTTTTAATCTGCGGGAAATTCCGCTCTATTTGTTTGCGCGCCCATTCGCTTTTGGGATTTGATGCCGAAGGATCGCAATTATCGCAAACTTCAATGAGCTCGCGGCGCTTTGTTCCGCCGCAATCGACAATACATATCAGCCGTTTTGTCGCATGGCTGGTTTGCCCGCGCTT
>CAZVBU010000086.1:0-3869 GCA_964625935.1 uncultured Candidatus Saccharibacteria bacterium | reverse complement strand
TGATACTGTTATCAACGTGGGTTTCGGCGCCCAGATGAAGAATATAGTTTATATTTCCGATTTCTTTGGCCAATCCGGCTTCAATGGGCCTCGTAAAGTCGGCCGCGAGCGTTGTAACTCTTTTGTCGTCAAAGACGTTAATATCTTTAAGGCGGTCAAAACCGGAGCTGGCATAGTTTAATTTATCCAAAACAACAATATCCCAGTTTGTGTTTTTTATAAAATGTTCAACGAAATGGTGACCGATAAATCCGCATCCGCCGGTGATTAAAACATTTTTTTTGTTTTTCGCCATATTAAAGGGTTTTTTATATGTGTTATAATTTATTATAACTTATTATTGCAAATGACGAATAGAAGCATAGTCGCCATAATATTTATAACCGCGTTGTTAAGCGGTTTGTTTTGGTCAGGAGGAATGTTTGGTGAAAACATAGGTTCTGGTGGAGACGAATTACAGTATAGTGTTTTTGCCAAGTCGATTTTGGGAATTTCTTCCGGATTAAGTCATGAAGTTGAAGAATGGTGGTTTACGAGCGAACCATTTTACCCGTTTTTTGTCGCGGGAATTTATTATTTTTTCGGCGTTGATAATTTTGACGCGGTTCGTATTGTTCAGATTTTTATTTTTTCTCTGACGATAGTTTTAATTTATTTTCTGGCACTTAAAATTTTTAACCGGAAAACGGCTTTTTTTTCCGGAATTGCTTTGGCGCTATGTTATCCTTTGGCGGCTATGGCGGGATTTTTATATAGAGAAGTTTTTTTTACTTTTTTGTTTGTGTTGTCGGCAGTTTTATTTTATTTATCCGTTTCGCGCGCGAAAGCATTTTATTACGCTTTTTGCGGTTTAATTTTGGGCGTCGGCGCTTTAACCAACGGCGTTATTCAGTTTTTACCTTTTGTTTTATTTGTTTTTGTGATTTTTTATTACGGTAAAGATTTTTTGAAAAACAAAATGTGGCTTAAGGCGTCGTTGATGCCGGTTTTTTTCTTTTTGGTTTTTGGCGCTTGGTCACTGTTTGGATATGGAAAAGGCGCGGTTGATTCCATTAACGCGAAAGCTGGAGGAGCTTTGAGTCGTCGGGCGGAAATGATTGAAACGATAACCGGCGATAGATATTTCCGCCATCTGGCGGGACAGTTGTTCGGATATTATTTTTTTGAGAAAGATGGATTTAACCCGCATGAGTTTCTCGGTCACCCCAAAACATCGATAAAAGTTGAGAATATGCTTTCGGAGGGTAAATCAATAAAAGAAATAAATTCAGTTTTGGCTGAAGAAAATTCAAAAATAATTTTTGGCAACCTGCCGCGATATTTTGCAATTAGCATTCTTGATTTTTTGCAGTTTAACGGTCCCATGCTTCCGAGCCCTCAAAATTATATACCGATGCCGGCGCAAAATTTATTTATCGCGGGTTCTCACCCGGGTTTGCCTGTTTGGTTTAAAGTCGCGGTTTTAATAGGTTTGCGTTTGGCGTATTGGTTCTTTTTCGGTTTTGTAATATATGGGCTGGCAAAAGCTTTTAAAGATTGGCGCAAATACGGTTTTCTCATAATATATATATTGTATTTCAACGGAGTTTACGCCGCGCTTTTCGGCGTACCGCGATATTCAATTTCTCTTTATCCATTTTACATTATGGTTTTCGTATATGGATTTTTTGTTATGCTTGATAAACTCAGATTTAAATGGGCAATAAGCGTTAATCAATGGCTGGATGACAAGCTGAATGCGCGAATTATGAATAATGAATCATGGAAATAAAGATTTAAGATTTAAGAATTATAAATAAAGAATTGAAAATTGATTTTTGGAATTTGTTTGGTTATTGTATCTTGGTTATTGATTATTTTAAATAATTTGGATTTGATTGGAAATTTGTAATTAGGATTTTGTTATTAATATTCATGATTCATAATTCTTGATTCATAATACTGGGTTAAGGTATATGTGCGGAATAGCCGGAAAAATTAAATTTAATAACGGAAGGGTTGAAAGAAGCGAGATTCTGAAAATGCTTGACGTGATGAAATATCGGGGTCCTGATGACCGTGGTGTTTTTGCCGAAGAAAGCGCCGGTTTGGGGCATTTGCGATTGAGTATCATAGATTTGAGTTCCGCCGGTCATCAGCCGATGGAAAGCAAGGACGGAAATTTTTCCATAATTTTTAACGGCGAAGTTTACAATTATCCGGAATTGAAAAAAGAACTTGAGTTGGCGGGAATTCATTTTAGGACAGCCACCGATACCGAGGTTATTCTTGAGGCATATAAAAAATGGGGAAGCGAATGCGTGAAAAAATTCAACGGCATGTGGTCTTTCGCGGTTTTGGACAAGAAAGATAAAAAAGTTTTTTTGTCGCGGGACCATTTTGGCATAAAGCCGATGTTTTATTATCTGGACGGAAGCGTTTTTTGCTTTGGTTCGGAAATGAAGGCGGTCCTTGCTTCGGGCATAAAAAAAGAGATAAATAGGCCGTTTTTATACCGTTTTTTGTCGCGCGATACCGTTTATGGTTCCGACGAAACCGTTTTTAAGAATATAAAAATTTTGCCGCCTGCGCATAATATGGAAATAAATTTTTCCGGAAAGCCGGAAATAAAAATTTGGCGGTATTGGGATTTTTCTTTCGCCGATTTCAGGAGAAAATACGATTACTCGGACGCGGTTTCCGCTTTTCGCGGACTTTTGACGGATTCCGTGAAGTTGCGCTTGAGAAGCGACGTGCCCGTGGGCGTTTGTCTGTCGGGCGGGATAGATTCAAGCGTTATAACTTGTATTTTATCTAAAACTTTCGGGCTTAAAGTTGAAACTTTTTCTTCGTCCTACAAAGAACCGGGTTATAGCGAAAAAGAATTTTTTGACGAAGTTAATAAAGAATGCGGGGCAAATCCCAATTTTATAGAGGCGGGCGCGGAGGATTTTTGGGAGACGCTTGAATCGCTTGTCCGCCATCACGACAAGCCCGTGAGAATGCCCGGCGCTTATTCCCAGTGGAATGTTTTTAAATGCGCGTCAAAAAAAGTTACCGTGACGCTTGACGGACAGGGCGCCGATGAGCTTCTGGCGGGGTATAAAGTTTTTTCGCCGTACTACTTGGCGGATATTTTAAAAAGCGGGAAAGTAAGATATTTTTTTGAGGAAATAAAAAAATTGGGCGCCAATTTGCCGCCGGATTATCGCAAGACGGTTTTGAAAATTCTTTTTCCGTTTTTGTCTTCAGCCAAACAGGCCGTTTTTCCTTCGGATGTCTGGCAGAATCAGATATTGTCGGATAATTTTATAAAAGAATCGGCGGGAACGGATTTGCGGTTGAAAAAAGAGCCGAAAATTTTCACGAGTTTTCTCAATCAGGAGCTTTACAGAAATTTTGTGAACACCAATTTGCCGATGCTTTTGGACAATGAAGACAGGACAAGCATGGCTTTTTCCATTGAAGCGAGAGTGCCGTTTCTTGATCATCGTCTGGTGGAGTATTCATTCGGTTTGAACTACGGACTCAAGATAAAAGACGGCGTCATGAAATATATTTTGAGGGAGGCATTTAAGGATATATTGCCCAAGAAAGTTTACGAAAGAAAAGACAAGAAAGGATTTCCGACGCCTTTGGAGCATTGGTTTAGAAAAGATTTGAAAGACGGCATAAAAAATGCCATAGAATCGAATGAATTCGGAATTGAAAATATTTTAGACAGGGATAAAGTCCGCGCGATTTTTGAGAAACACTTGTCGGGGAAGGATTATTCCCGTCTGTTGTGGCGCGCGCTTAACGCGCATGAGTGGCTGGAGCAGAACTTCCGTTAACACTTGTATCATGAACAATGAATTATGAATCAAGGAAACGAAAAAATTAAATCATTT
>CAZVBU010000085.1:0-3872 GCA_964625935.1 uncultured Candidatus Saccharibacteria bacterium | reverse complement strand
ACTATCTTAGTGGTGGGGCCGTCGTAAAGCAGGTTTCGGGCGGCCCGGCTTTGCCTCTGACCGCGCCGGAGGTAAATATAGTCAATTTGCGGTTTTATGTCGAGGGCAGTAGCCCCACTGATTTGCTTCAGCCGAAAACAACGATTGTCGCGAACGCGGAAGCCGGTGGAGCGAGATTTCTTACAAGAATAGACCTGCAGACTACCATTACTCAAAGAAAAATAGATTACTAAAATATGATTTACGATTTTTATAAAAAATATTTTTTGGGAAAAAATACTTTTTTTCATCGCGGAGGCGTGACTATGGTAATGGCTGTTATTACCATAAGCGTTCTTTTGACGATGTCTTTAACGACTTCGGCTTTGATTTTGGGCGAGATAGAATTCGCCGGTTACAGTCGTGAATCGCAAAAGGCATTTTTCGCTTCGGACGCTGGGGCGGAATGCGCGATTTATTGGGATTTGAAAGAAGGCGCTTTCGCGACAATGACCCCTCCGGCGAACATAACTTGCGGGACTTTTATTAACCGCCAACCGACAGAGAACACAAACGATATTTATCGTTTTGCGGCCGGTTTTTCAAACGGCGCCTGTGTCGCCGTTGAAATAGATAAAGCGGCGGTTCCCGGCACCGCGATAGTGCGTTCGCGCGGATACAACGTCGGCACCGCCAATTTCGGAACCATGGCATGCGATTCGACAGATCCGCGCCGCGTTGAAAGAGCGCTGAGAGTGACATACTGATTTTTAAAAAGTATCCGATATTTCAATATTCATTTTTGGTAATTTAATTTTTGCCGTTTTTGATTATTGAATGGATGTTGAGTATTGTTTATTCCGTTATCATGAATAAAAAACAAGCGAAGGAAAGAATAGAAAAACTAAAAATGCTTATTAATGATTATCGTTATAAGTATCATGTTTTGGACGCGCCTGAAGCTGATGACGCGGTTTTCGATTCTCTTAAAAACGAGTTGGAGGAGCTTGAACGGAAGTTTCCCGAGTTTGTTACGCCCGATTCTCCCACACAGCGCGTCGGCGGCGAGCCTCTTTCTAAATTTGAAAAAGTGGCGCACTTGGAGCCGATGCTTTCTTTAAACGACGCTTTTGGTGAAAGTGAAATGGACGAATGGGAGACGAGAATAAAAAAACTTTTGCCGCCGGAAACGAGTCCGGATTATTTTTGCGAAATGAAAATGGATGGGCTGGCGGTAAGCCTGATTTATGAAAAAGGCGTTTTGAAACGCGGGGCGACAAGAGGAGACGGTAAAACAGGTGAAGACGTTACACAGAATATAAAAACGATAAATAGTGTTCCTCTGAGGCTTTCCTTGCCGGAAGCGAAAGAGTTGGAAAAGGCCGGATTTTCCGGAGAAGAAATAAAAAAAATATTTTCCGCGGTTCGGGCAGGCAGGATAGAGGCGCGCGGAGAGGCGGTTATAACAAAAAAAGTTTTTCAAGAACTCAATAAAAAATTGGAAAAAGAAGAAAAGCCGCTTTTGGCGAATCCGAGAAACGCGGCGGCGGGTTCCATACGCCAGCTTGATCCCAAAATAGCGGCTTCGCGCAGGCTTGATTTTTGGCTTTACGCTATTGTGGCGGATTTGGGCCAGAAAAGACACAGCCGGGAACATGAACTTGGAAAGTTTTTGGGGTTTAAAACCGCGAAAGAAAATAAGTTTTGCCGCGATTTGGACGAGGTGAAAAAATTCCACGAATTTTGGTCTTCGAAAAGGGACGAATTGCCTTTTGAGTGCGACGGCGTGGTGGTAATGGTTGACGAAGTGCGTTTTCATAAAATTCTCGGTTCTGTTGGGAAGGCGCCGCGTTACGCCGTCGCGTATAAATTTTCTCCGAAGGAGGCGACAACCGTCATTGAAGATATTATTTTGCAGATTGGGAGGACGGGCGCTTTGACGCCGGTCGCGGTTTTAAGACCTGTTGAAATCGCCGGAGTGGTTGTCAGCCGCGCAAGTTTGCATAATTTTGACGAGATTTCGCGTTTGGACGCGAGGGTGGGCGATACCGTCGTTGTGGGCAGAGCGGGCGATGTCATTCCCGATATCAGGCGGGTCATTAAAGAATTGAGAACAGGGAAGGAGCGGGTTTTCATGATGCCCTCAAAATGCCCCTTTTGCGGGGGAAAAACCGAAAAAGACAAAGGCGGCGTTTTTGTAAGATGCGTCAATAAGTTTTGCCGTTCTCGCCAGAGAAGAAATTTGTATTACTTCGCTTCAAAAGCGGCTTTCGACATAGATGGTTTGGGTCCGAAAATAATAGACGCTTTGTTGGACCACGGTCTTATAAACGACGCGGCTGATTTGTTTGATTTGAAAGAAGGAGATATTGTCCCTTTGGAAAGATTTGCCGAAAAGTCGGCCTTGAATCTTGTTTCTTCCATAAATTCCAAACGGAAAATTTCCTTGCCGAGATTTTTGGTGTCTTTGGGCATTCCTCACGTCGGAGAGGAAACTTCGGTCGCTCTTGCAGAGCGGTTTGGAGGAATAGAGGCCGTTTCCGCGGCCAAAGAAGAGGATCTTAGAATGGTTCCTGATATAGGTCCGGTGGTCGCGAAAAGCGTCGGCGCGTGGTTTTCCGATAGCCATAATTCGGCTTTTTTAAAAAAAATGCTTGCCCGTGTTTCCGTTGAAAAATATAAAAAACAAAAATCGGGCAAGCTCGCGGGCAAGGTTTTTGTTTTAACCGGAACCTTAAGTTCGATGAGCCGGGATGAGGCCAAGGCGAAGATAAAATCGCTCGGCGGAAGCGTTTCCGGTTCCGTGTCGGGCGTGACGGATTACGTGGTTTTCGGAGAAGCGCCGGGTTCGAAACTGGACAACGCCAAAAAACTCGGAGTTAAAACGCTGAGCGAGAACGAGTTTCTGAAAATTATCGGATAGGCCGTAGTTTGAAAACCTCGGTTGAATAATAGCCGGCTTTAAGCGACAATATTCATATGAACGAAAAAGAAGTAATAAAACTGTCGAAATTGGCCCGTGTTTCCATAAACAAGGAAGAAGCGGAGGATTTGTCGCGCAGTCTGGCGGGTATTTTGAAGTTTGTTTCTTCTTTGGATGAACTAAGCGGAAGCGATTTTTCCGGAGAAGCCGATTCAGGACTAAAAAACGTAATGAGAGATGACGACAACCCCAACAGTCCGGCCGGATTTAGCGCCGACATTTTGGAACTTGCGCCGGCCAAGGAAAAAGGATTTATCAAAGTAAAGACAATACTTAAGAATGAAGATTGATTTGAAAAAACTTGGAATCCGCGATATTCACTCCAATTTGCGGGACGGGCGTGTTTCGGCTCTTGAGATTTCCGAAGCCTGCGAAGAAAATATAAAAAACAAAGAAAAGGATATCCACGCATTCATAGAAGTTTATGGCGATATCCGTAAACAGGCGGCGGCGGTTGATAAAATGATTAAGGCGGGAGAAGAATTACCCATGCTCGCGGGAATTCCGGTTGCCTTGAAAGACAATATTTTAGTGAAAGGAAAAGAAATAACAGCGGGTTCGAAAATACTCGGTGGGCATCGGGCGGTTTACGACGCGACAGTCGTTAAAAAACTCAGGGAACAAAAAGCCGTTATTTTCGGCAGGACCAATATGGACGAATTTGCCATGGGAAGCTCGACCGAACATTCTTTTTATGGGCCGACAAAAAATCCTCATGATACCAGCCGTGTGCCGGGCGGTTCTTCCGGCGGTTCGGCCGCCGCCGTGGCTGCGGGAGAGTGCATCGTAGCTTTAGGCTCGGATACGGGCGGTTCAATACGCCAACCGGCGTCTTTTTGCGGTGTCGTGGGGTTAAAGCCGACTTATGGCAGGGTGTCGCGCTACGGCCTTATCGCCATGGCCTCGTCTT
>CAZVBU010000084.1:0-3875 GCA_964625935.1 uncultured Candidatus Saccharibacteria bacterium | reverse complement strand
TTTTTGGGCAAGGATTTGGCGACAGAAAAGGATTATTCCGAAGAGGTCGCGGCGGCGGTGGACAAGGAAGTGTCGAAGTTTATGTCAGACGCTTTCAAAAAAGCGAAAACGATAGTGGCGAAACACAGAAATGCTCTTGACGCCATCGCCGTCAAATTGATAGAAAAAGAAAGTATCGAGCGGGATGAGTTTGAGGAAATGATGGCGGGATTCGGGATTGCTCCCAAGGTTTTGCCTTCGATTGTGCAAAACGGAAACGTAGCGGATCATCTGCCGGAGAAAACTTTGTAAAAACAATTATAGCGGATGCATAGCTCAACTTGCCCCGCCTGAAATAGGCGGGGTGAAGCAGAGCGCAGAGTTTATAATTAGACGAAGTATAATCGGCAGCGAGGAAAAATAAATAATGGATGCATAGCTCAATTGGCAGAGCACAGAGCTTATACCTCTGCGGCTCCAGGTTCGAGTCCTGGTGCATCCACAGACATTTATTAGCAGAGCACAGAGCTTATAATCGGCAGCGAGGAAAAAATGAAAATTTATTTTCATTTTTGATGAGCGAACCGGTTAGACGAAGTATACCTCTGCGGCTCCAGGTTCGAGCCTGCCGGCAGGCAGGCAGGTTCTGGTGCATCCACAAATTTGGCCAACAAAAAACGCGCGTTGTTTTCGCGCGGTTTTTTTGTTCACAGAACGGTTTTTTCACTATTTTTAAAAGATATATAATTAAAATAGCGTTTTTTTTCATGCGGTCGTTTTTAATTAAATAAAAAAATAAATAATGATTTCTTTTTTTAAAAAAACTGTTTTTTTATTAACACTGCCTTTTTTGTTGCTTTGTCCGCTTTTTGCCGGAGCTTTTGCTATGCCGGTGGTCGCGGTCAAATCTTTTGAGATAGGCAAGGGTGAATATGCTTCAGGAGAGACTATTTCGGGCGTTTTGAGAGTCGAAAATATGGAAGAAAATCCCCAGTCGGGCCTTTTTTACACAGTTGAGCTTATTGAGGCTTCAGGCGTCGGAAAGTCTTCGGGATATGTCGGAGAGATAAGGTCGGAGCTTTTCAGTATGGCGGCCGACAGCAGTTCTGAGTTTGAGGTAAAATACACGGTTCCTTACAATGTCAAAAAAGGATCTTATGTTTTACGCGCCGAGGTATTTACCGAAAAGGGGCTTGCTTTGGGCTGGGAAGACAAAGCGGTGGTAATTACGGAAGGGCACGATGTTTTGCTGATTTCCAAAGAAAAAGTTTATAGAAATAATGTCGCGAGCTCTCCTCTTACAGGCGTGATTTTTGGCGCGGGAGAAAAGCCGAGAATTTTTTTCAACGTTTTGAATTCGAACAGTACCGAAGCTGAAGGCGGTATTATTTTTAAGATTTTCAAGAGACAGGCGGGCGGGGCTGTTATTTCGGAAGGCAGGCTCGGAGATTTGTCAGTTGACGCGGGTAAAAATGCCGATTATTCCTTTGAGATTTCTTCGCCGGCCGAACCGGAGTCGTATCTCGTCGAAATCGCGGTATACGACAAGGACGGAAATATAATTTCCAACCGTTCGTATTTTAGGTGGGTGGTATCCGGCGCCAGCGCTGAACTTTTGTCCGTCGAAGCGATAATCCTCGAGGGTGGCGCATCTAACTTGTGTAAAGAAATGCCCCTCAAGATAACTTATGCCGGTTCTGCCGACGCGCAAAATTATTCCGATTTTTTCGAGCTTAAAGTCGAAGTCGGGGAGAAGTCCGGAGACAAGGCTGTTTTAGTTGGGGAAAAAATCATAAAAGTTTCGGCTAATGGAGGGACGGCCGATGTCGTGGTTCCTGTTAAAAATTGCGTCAATTCTCCTTTGATTACCGCGAGGCTCGTTCAGGACGGAAAAATCCTGGATGCTTATTCGATAGTTTTGTCTTACGGTTCGGGCGCAATGGCGCCGTCCGCTTCGGGAAGTTCCGGGGTGGAAATAAATCCGCTGTATATAGCTATCGCGGTTTTGGGGGTTATTATCCTGATAGTGGCGCTGGTCTTTGTTTTAAAAGCTAAAAAAGGCGGGGTTCAGCCGCCGGACATGGCGAATAAATAATTGATAAATTATTATTATGTCGGATAAAAAAATATGAATCATTTATCTAAAAAATTTTTATTTGTTTTTCTCTCGGCGGCGATGATGGCGTTTGGCGCCGTCGCGCTGGCGGCTAACGGTGATTTTATTCTTGAAAAAGATGACAGCAGACTCGGGTTTTATTGGGAGAGGCCTTATTGGATGCAAGAATTCAATAAAGGAGACAATATGCCGATAAAAATGAGTTATCAGTTGCCGTATTGCAACAATACTTTGAATACGAAGAGAGTTAGTTATTATCTGACTGATGGAAGCGGCAATAATAAAATTTCTTTGAGGGAAGGGACCGCCTTTCCCGACGATAGCGCGCGTTATTACGACAGCTTTTCGGTAAAGATTCCTTTTGATTTGCCTTATTCCGGCGTTATACGCGTTTATACCGATATTTATCTGGTGAACCCGGCCGATAAAAGAGGGCCGATTGCTCTTGTTGCTTATAAAAATATCGTAATAAAATCCACAGACGGAGATCCGTCCGTGGATTTGACCGCTAACCCGGAAAATATCGACGCGGGGCAGTCGTCTCTTCTGTCGTGGACAAGCGAAAACGCGGCAAAGTGCTCCGGTTCCGGTTTTGACGCCGGTGGCAGCGTTAGCGGTTCGGTAAGCGTCAGCCCGAATACCACTACGACATATTCCGTTATTTGCTCAAGCGCTTCGGGGAAGACGGCGGCCGATTCGGTTACCGTTAATGTGAATAATCCGCAGTGCGTGCCCAATGTCGGCGCTTTGTGCGATTCTCCGAGTAGCGAATGCGGTATGACGAGAACGGGAAATGTTTTGTGTGACGGGACTTGCTCGATGAATACCCCTCCTTCTTTGGAATTGTGCCCGCCGGCTACGGTTGATATTAGCGCCGGATCGATTTTTGTTCCCAAAGGAGAAACAACGCTGATAACATGGGATTCACAGAACGCGATCAATTGCCAGGTGATAGGTCCCGGTGGCGTGTTTGCTACCGGGGAAAGCGGGTCGAAAACCAGCGAACCGGTGGAGCAGGCGGGTACTTATACTTTGCGGTGTGAGGATAAATATCATCCGGGAGAATTTCGCGAAGCTTCGGTTTTGATAAAAATACATCCGGGCTACGGAGAAATCTGACTTGACTAAAATCCGATGTGGTGACGCCTTCGCGCCTTAAATCTGGCGCGGAGGCGTTTTGTTTTTTGGAAAACGGTAAAAAATAAAATTACGACATAAGGTTATAAAAATACAATCTTTTTTTAAACGGTGGTTTATTGTATTATTTTTTTAGGAACTTCTTAATCGTAAGTTGTTTGAAAATAGGTATTTTTTACATGTCGCGGAGGTTGGGTATGTCCAAAGACGGTTTGCGAAATGATGGCGAAAAAACGAAAAATCTCAAGTTGAAAATATTCTGGCTTCCGAAAATCTATTTGCCCCGGTTTGTCTGGCCCGTTTGGCTTTACGCCACGGATTATTGTTTGAAGACGGTGCACGAACTTATTTCTTGTGAGTCTGGCGGGGAATTGGGTTTTTTGTTTCTCTTAAAGGACGAAAGTTTCGAGAAGAAGAATTTCGCCGGGATTATTGCAAAAGTTATTCCAAAATCGGAAGTTTTTAGTTCGTCTGAAATGCTTTTCGGTTTTCAGGCGCAATCTGTCGGTAGATTTCGGGTTGTCAAATATACCGAAACGCATTCAGGTTTTCCTTCGGAAGCCGAAGTGGAACCGGTTCCCGACGAACAGATTTTTCTGGCCGACCTTAAGGGGTACAACGGCTCCGACCATCTTTTTACCCA
>CAZVBU010000083.1:0-3912 GCA_964625935.1 uncultured Candidatus Saccharibacteria bacterium | reverse complement strand
TTCGCCTTTTGTATGAGTTCCGGTTTTTTATTTTTAGTTGCCATATTTTTTATTGATTATGGAAAAACGCTTATTTTTTCAAAAGGCCATAGTCTCAGCCACACTTTTCCTATTACGAATTTCTCATTTAAAGGGCCCCAGAAGCGGGAATCGGAACTGGCGGGCCTATTGTCTCCCAAAACAAAATATTCTTTGTCAGAAAGATCAAGCTGCATATCCGCCATTTTGATATTTTGAGGCAAATAGGATTCACTTATCGTCATCCCTCCGGGATAATCTTTGTTGTAGATATTGATTTCGCTGTTTTTTATCACAAGCCGCTCTCCGGGCAATCCTATAATTCTTTTTATGAAAAATTTCGAGGTGTCTTGCGGGTAGCGGAATATTATCACTTCTCCGCGCGCCGGCTCCCTGAAATGGTAGGAGAACTCGTTGATTATAAGGTATTCTCCATTTTCGAAGGTGGGTAACATGGAAGAGCCGCTTACTATAAAAGGTTGCGCGACCCACAGCCTTATCGGCAATACTATCGCCGCGGCAATTATGAAAAATTTGATAAATTCCCAGACTGATTCTCTGAGAGGCGCCCAAAACCCTTTTTTGTCGTTTTGGGGAACGGCCTTGGATTCATCGGGGGTATTTTTTTCTTCATTCATGCGCATATTTTAACAGAAGGGCGGACTGAATACAAGTTTTTACCGGAATTCGCCAGATAATACGAATATTGGCTTACTAACCGCAGAAAAATATATTTAATACCCAATATTCGATACTCAATATTCAACAAATATTCAATAAAACAATATTCAATAACGGTTTATTTTAATCGGATATCGGAGATTGGGCGTTATTTATCCCGCGGGGAGGTCCCGCTCCTCCGCGGGCGGGGATATTTATATTCATAAATTATTTTTATGGAAGATAGGAGATTTGATTATTCGTGTTTTCTAACGGTATTTATTATTTTTTGCCCCTTTTTTTGTTATAATTAGGAGTAACAAGTAACAACAAGCAGTTATTAAGCAATTATTTATTTTTTAATATTATGAATAAAATTATCGTCGGACTGGGTAATCCCGGAGAGGAGTATGAGAACACTCGCCACAACACTGGTCGTATTTTTACGGGTTTTTTGGCCGAAGAAGCCGGCGCCAAAGAATTCAAAGAAGATTTGAAATTAAAATCACTTGTTTCCGCGGGGAAGCTGGGCAAAGTTAAGTTTCAATTTGTTTTGCCTCAAACTTTTATGAACAATTCCGGCCAGCCCTTAAAAAAACTTATAACTTCAAAAAAGAAAGCCCTTGATTTGGTGGTTGTTCATGATGATGTCGATTTGCCTTTGGGCAGGTTTAAGATATCATTCGGTAGCAGTTCCGCGGGGCATAGGGGGGTGGAATCGGTTATGCGCGCGGTTAAAACAAAAGATTTTTTCCGCGTCAGGATAGGTATTAGTCCGTCAACCCCGTCAGGCAAGACGAAAAAACCCGAATCGGGCAAGAAAATGCTGGATTTTCTCATGAGTAATTTTAAAACGGCCGAACTGACCGGTCTAAAAAAGGTATTTAAGGAGATTATTTCTGCTCTGCCTCAGAGCCGGATTTTACAAAAGCCATAATAAGCCTTTGTTCTTCGGGTTCGAAAAGCGTTATTCTGAAATCGTAGCTTTTTCCGAGCTCAATGTTTTTCTTCATTTCTTCTTCGGAGCCGAATTCGGAAATATGCACGAGTCCCGCGACCCCTTCTTCGATACTGACTAAGGCGCCGTATTTGTTGAATTTGATGACTATACCCTTAGCCATATCGCCTTTTTTGTATTTATTTTTTGCGTTTTCCCATGGGTTGAACTTGAGCGCCTTTATTGAAAGCGATATTTTTCCGTCTTTTATGCTGATTATCTGGGCCGGTATTTTTTCGCCGACTTTGAACATGTCCGCGGGATCCGAAACCAGAGACCAGTCCAGTTCGGAAATATGCGCAAGTCCTTCAAGTCCGTCTTCTATTTTCATGAAGACGCCGAAATTGACAACTCCCGTGATTTCGCCGTCGACAACGTCGCCGACTTTGTATTTTGAAAGTTTTTCTTTCGTTTCTCCGGATTCGCTTTCTTTCTCCGAGAATATGAGCTTGTTTTCTTTTTGGTTGGAGTCTAGAACGATAACGCTGATTTTCGTGCCGATAAGTTTTTTAAGCTCTTCGAGTATTTTGTCTTTGTCTCCGCCTTCAACGCGCGGGTAATGCGCGGTTTTGAGCTGGGAAGCCGGCAAAAATCCGGTAATTCCTTTCCATTCCATAATAAGCCCTCCTTTGTTCGCTTCAAGTATGGGCAACTGGAAAACTTCCTGGTTTTTTTGCGCGACTTGCGCTTCCTGCCACACTATTTCCTTGTCGGCCTGGTTAAGCGAAAGTTCGATATATCCTTCCTTGTTTTCAAGTTCGGTTATCTTGGCGGTAACGGTGTCGCCGGTTTTCAGTGTTTTTATGATTTCTCTGGCGCTGTTGTATTCTCTGCCGTAAACAACGCCGGTTCCGCAAGGCCTGATATTGATGAAAAGGCGGCCGCTTTTGTTTTCCAAAACGACCCCTTCAATCAAATCGCCCTGTTTTAAAGGCGTAACAGGAAGGTTTTTCAGCACGCCTTCCATTATCGGATCGCGCCTTTTTATAGTTTTTTTCATTACCATTGGCATTGAGTAGAAGTATAATAAGAGATTTATAATTTTGCAAGAGCGGATTTTGTCTCTTTTTTTCAGTCGCAAATTTGCCGGAAATCTTCCTTTTTCGTAAGAAGCGGAGAGGTTTGACAACGCCGTTTGCGGAGTTTTAATAATAAATTTTCTTTTCGGCTCTTTTATTTTTAAGTTTTTTTTGCTAGAATAATTTTGTAATTTCTCCGGCCGTTTTGGCCGGTGTTGTCAAAATTACACTAAGAAAACTTTAAATAAAGCCATATTATGGTTATTACTTATTACGGGGCTTCTTGTTTCAAGATTCAGTCCGGCGAGACTGTCATTGTGTTCGATCCGCCTTCCAAAAAATCCGAGTTCAAATCGCCGCGTTTTCAGGCTGATGTTGTTTTTGTGAGCCACAATCATCCGAATCACAATGGTTCCGAAAACATTCCTTCTTCAAAAAAAACCGGCGCCGATGGAAAGCCGGCCGAACCCTTCATTGTGGAAGGACCGGGCGAATATGAAGTGGGCGGGGCGCCCATAAGAGGGATTCCTTCTTTTCACGACGCGGAAAACGGCAAGAAATACGGCTTAAACACGATATATTCTCTTGAGGTTGAATCGGTGAGATTGTGCCATTTGGGCGACTTGGGAGAAAAAGAACTGCGGCCGGAGACCATTGAAGCGATAGGCGAAGTCGATGTTTTGTTCGTTCCCATAGCAGGTTCTGTCGAGGGGGCGGAGCATGCCGCAAAGTTCATTCAGCAAATAGAGCCGAAAATTATCATCCCTATGCATTATTTTGTTTCCGGCGGGAAAACCGACAAGAAAAGACTTGTGGAATTTTTGAAAGAAATGGGCAGAGAAAAAACCCAGCCGTCCGACAGATTTACTTTTAAAAGAAAAGACATTGAAGAAAAAGAAGGAGAAATAGTCGTTCTGGAGCCGGCATTAAGCTGACCCGCATTATGGGTTTTTTTGAAATTCTTGAAAAACTTAGAAATAAGCCGGAGGAGTTCCGGAAAAAGGTGGCTTTTTTGGCGGCGTTGATTTTGACCGCGGTGATTTTTTTTGTCTGGCTCGGGGTTACTTATTTTATGCCCCACAGCCCGGATAGCAAAGTTGCAGAGTCTTCTCCCGGGCCGTTTGACGTTTTAAAACAAACTTTTAAAGATATTTATGGCAAGTTCAAAAAATAAAAAAAGAGAAAAAAAAGATGAAGGCGGGGATAATCGGAATATCC
>CAZVBU010000082.1:0-3951 GCA_964625935.1 uncultured Candidatus Saccharibacteria bacterium | reverse complement strand
AAAAAAATCCGTCCGGTTTAAAATCCGGTATCGCGGTAAAAGAACCATGCGACTCCACAAAACCGTGGTCCCACCAAAAAACAAAATGGTCCGAAATCACCACGACATCAAGCGGCATTCCCTGTTCTCGTTCCACTCTCGCGATATCACGCTCAATTTCCCGGAAGACCGCGATTTTGGCCGCGTCAAGAAACGACACATCCGCGTTCAAAATATTTTCCATGGAAATATTCGCGTCAATTTTTTGAGCCAATTTCTCAACCATTTGGCCTGTAACAAACATCGCCGCCGATTTACCGCTTCTTTTACACAAATTCAGAAACTTCCGGAGATACGCGTTTTTATTGCTTCCGCTTATGCCCGTAGCCCAGATTATCTTTTTTGGCATTTCGTTCTCCTCTCGAAATTTTTTTTAAAATATTTCTGAATTAAAAGTAGCAAAACCGGCGCAAAAAGGCAAACTAAAAAACTCCGCCTCAAGCGGAGTTTTTTTCAAAAACAAATTTTACGAATTTTTCTTTTTTCTTATCCCAAATAAAAAGACCAATTTTTGCTTCGCGAAGAAGCGAATAAGACAATTCATCATTGTATGACTCAAGAAATTTTATTTTTCTTATTCCGGCGTTTATGAGCATCCTTGCGCATATTGAACACGGGAAATTGGTAATGTATATCTCGGCATCCTTAAGGCTTATACCGTAAAGCGCCGCCTGGATAATGCAATTCTGCTCGGCGTGAAGTCCACGGCACAACTCATGCATGGTCCCGCTCGCCACCTTAAATTTTTCCCGCAGGCATCCGGTTTCAAGACAATGTTTCAAACCCACGGGCGCGCCATTGTAGCCGGTGGAAAGTATTCTTTTGTCGCGCACGACAACGGCGCCAACGGCTCTTCTTAGGCAAGTTGCCCGCGTCGCGACAAAAATCGCGGCATCAAGAAAATATTTATCCCACGAAGGTCTTTTATCTTTATTTTTCAATTTCTTCCTCCGAAAACTGAATTTTATAATCTATCCGAAAAATATTTTTTCTTTTTCAAAAGTAGCAGACAAAATCAACAAAAGCAAATGCAAAAAATCGCTTAATCGACATACTCATTTATTGCAGTAAAAAAGTATGGCGACAAAAAAAATCCGCCTCTAAGGGCGGATTTTTCAAATTTTCTCAGTGGAATCATTCCCACGGATTAAGCGGAACGCCTGCTTTTTCATAAATCGGCTTCAGGTAAACATTCACCATGTACTCAAGCAATTCACCGGCCGTCTGGAAAACCCTGTTCTCCGTGGAGCGGTAAAGCAAAAAAGGACTGTATCCGCCGGGAAAAGCCACCCATGTGTGCTTCCCGTTTCTGGACGCGGTTACTGTTTCGTCCACCACTCCGGCAGTAAAGACATGTTTCGTGATAAGCGCGGCGCAAATTTCAACCTGCGGAATAAACCACATAAGATCACGATGCACGGTCTGATAATGGCGCACATGCTTATCCAAATTATCCGCCGAACCGGTAACTTTTTCTATGATTCCCGTTTCAATAGTCAACGGGTCAAAAACAACCGCCCATTTCCTGAGCTCGGAGACGAAATTTTTATAATCCTCGAGCTCATGCGGTTCCAGATGAGTAATCGGCGTCTGGGAATAAACAAGAGGCATCAAAGGATTAAAAATAATATGATAAAACGTTTCGGGTGGCTGACGCACGGGCATGACAAAAAATTTTCTCTTCGCCCCTGGAGGATAATAAGCCCAGATGAAAGTTTTGGTGTTATCAACTTCAATATTCTGCCATCTCCACACGTCGTTTTCACCGAGTTGCTGGCCCGACCACTGCTTGCTTTGATTCAAACGGTTCAAAATATTCACCGCGTTATCAATAAAACAAACGAATAAATCCGGCCTGAAACCGGCGTCAATCATTTTCCTCAAAAACAAATGATTGTTTACCGTTTCAAAAATCCTGCGCCAGTAAAAAACAGTATGAATATTTATAATGACAACATCATTTCGCGATAAGGCCTGTCCGAGCCGGCTCACGATATACTGCCACACTCCGCCCTGAGCTATCTCCATGGCTAATGGGTCAACATCGAGAATCGTGTCTTCGGCTAATTCAACGCCGGCATTATCTCTCACCCATTCGGGTATCATTTCTCCGGTATTATAAATTTTCACTTTCTTACCGTGCTTCTGGCACAACCGCGAAAATCCCGGAAGAAATTCGCTTTTTCCGCCGCAGTGCGAAATTCCCGAAGTCACGACAAGCGTTCCTTTTTTTTCTCCCATCGCCAAATCCCCCGCTATCCGCCGCTTATCCTCCCGCGACAAGCGGAATAAAAGTCACATCCGCGCCTTCCGGCACGGAAATTTTTCCAAAATCATCCGAATGCGCGATTTTTCCGTTAATTACCGCGGAAACATACGGAGTCGTGTCGTTCAAAAAAGAAAGCAAACTGTTTAAGGTATGACCATTGCGCCACTCAACATTTACCGCTTGCTTGCCGAGCTTTCTTACTTTTATCATTTTTCTCCTCCATGAAATATTATTTTCAAAAAACCCGCTTCTTTCAATTTCAAAATAGCACAATACTCCGACAAAAAACAACTTGACGATCTTATAAAAAACAACAAAAATGCCCCGCGCCTTTTTTGACACGGGGCTTAAAAAAAACCAACGCCATAACACTCTCCTTTCTTCCGCGCGAACAACGCGAAAAATAAAATCAGTTAAACATACTCGCAAGCCGCGACACACGCTCGGAAATGGAAATAACTTCCGAATCCGGAGAAACCATAAGCGCGCTCAACAGATCACAAGTCAGGTTCATCAGATCTTCACCCGATGTGTCCATGTCCAGGCAAATACCGGTTCTTTCCATTTCCCAAAACTTCTCGGGTAGCTCGTTTAAAGCAATAATCGCTGCGGCTTTGACGCACGAGGCAAGCATGGGACATCCAGCGCAACCAGCGCACATTTTTTCTTCGGCTATCGTTCTGCGTTTTCGCCAGGGAACAAGCTTCGGACAAACACCGGCAAAAATTTTTTCCTTACGCGCGGCACTCGCTTCACGCGCTTCCGCGTACTCTTCAAACAAATTGAACGCTTTTGTCATTTCGGCCTCCTTTCCAGGGCCTTTTTATTTTCAAATTTCATCGCCGCTGTTCATTATCTTACTGTACTCTTTTGTATTATACCATATTTCAATAAAAAATACAATAGTAAAAATCCCCCGAACACACGCGGCGTTTCGGGGGGATTTTTTAGTATTTTCTTATCTAAAGATCCTTTATTATTTTCCCGCAATTTTTACAAGTTTCGACGGTATCGATAGGACTGCCCACCACCCCGACAGGTTCGGCGCATCCGCAAAACGAAACAAAAAATCTTTTCCTGACTTCGTTCCGTATCAAATCCGAAATTTCCCCAATGCTTTTTGAAGCGTCTACCGTAAACCATCTGTCCGGATCAAGATTCGCCTGCGTGACAAAACCCTTATAAACCCGCTCGTGAAAATCAATCGCCTCCTGCTCAAAACGGGTTACCGTCCCTTTGCGAGATAAAGCTTTCTCCGGCTTCATATCCATAAAAATCACAAAATCAAAATTCCTATGCTGGCGCGCATCTTCATCTTTGGCGCGAAGCTCAAACAAATCCAGCCCCCTGCCGAAATGTTGATAAGCGATAGTGGAAGGAGAGCATCTGTCGCACAAAACCCACAGCCCTTTTTTCAAAGCAGGCATTACCACCTTCGAAAAATGTATCTTTCTGTCTTCTATATATAAGTCCAGTTCCTTTTGCGGGGTAAGGCTCTCGTCGTACAAAAGCCTCGCGCGTATCTTCTTTCCTTCTTCGGTTCCTCCCGGCTCTTTTGTGGCTATTACGGAAATGCCGGCAGAAATCAGATGTTTAAAAAGTTCTGCTATTTGCGTTGTTTTCCCGCAAAATTCCCCGCCTTC
>CAZVBU010000081.1:0-3975 GCA_964625935.1 uncultured Candidatus Saccharibacteria bacterium | reverse complement strand
GAAAAAAACACATTAAGAACGGCCGCCGCGACCGGATTAAACCCGAAGAAGAAAAAAACAATCGCGAGCAATACGGGATAAGTCATCCCGTACCTCATGTTATTAAAAATATTCCCTCCGGATAAAATTTCTTTCGCTTCAAGCAAATTGCCCCATTCCTCGTCAGAAGGCGCAAATGACGAAAAACCGTAACCCAAAAAACCGTTTATTAAAATTGAAAGAATCATTAAAAAACCGACAGCGCACCACCACGCGATTCCGGTATTTTTTAAAGATTCAAAAATAATTTTCCGTTCGCGCGCCAAAAAATAAAAAAGCAGAAAAAAAGAAACAAGTATCGCAAAAATACCCAAACCGTCGAAAAAAGCCAGATGATTATAAACAAAAAAAGTCATGTGAATTCTCGCAAAATCCTTTGAAAAATACTATTATAATAATACAGTAAAAAAACTTTTTTTGCGATGCGCGAAGCGGAATTATACAAAACAGAAAAAAACTCGAACGTCAAATGTCTGGCCCGTGGCCACTACTGCCTCATCCCCGACGGAAAAACCGGTATATGCGGAGTGAGAAAAAACTCAAACGGCAAACTTTACCTGGAAGTTTACGGGCACCCCTCGGCCATAAATATCGACCCCGTGGAAAAAAAACCGCTCTATCACTTCCTGCCCGGCACGGAAATATTTTCTTTCGGCACGTTGGGATGCAATTTCAAATGCGAATTCTGCCAAAATTGGGAACTGTCGCAATCACCCAAGAATAACAGTAAATTACCCGTCCGCAACGCCGAAAAGTCCGAAAAAAAGACATGGCCGCCGGAAAAAATAATAAAATTCTGCCTCGATAAAAAAATACCCTCTATTGCTTTCACATACAACGAACCTACGGTATTTTTCGAATACGCCTTTGACACAGCGGCTATGGCGCGTAAATACGGGATAAAAAATGTCCTTGTGACAAACGGCTACTTCTCGAGCGAAGCGGGTAAAAAATGGATAGGAACACTCGACGCCGCAAACATAGACTTGAAATCGATAAGCGATAAATTTTATAAAAACAGATGCGGGACATCTCTTGAACCGGTTTTGAACAATATCGAATTTTTCTTTAAAAAAAATATCTGGATAGAGCTGACCACTCTCTTAATACCGGGAGAAAACGATTCACCGGAAGAAATAAAAAAAATAGCCGAATTCATAAAATCAATATCAAAAAATATCCCATGGCACATAAGCAGATTCCATCCCGACTACAAAATGGCGGATAAACAGGCGACAAATTACGAATCGCTCAAAATGGCACACGAAATAGGAGTGTCGTCAGGCCTTAATCATGTCTACCTGGGTAACGTCGCGGACAAACAAAAATCAAATACTTATTGTACAAATTGCCATGAATTGCTTATAAATAGAGTGTGGAATTCCGCCGAAATTATTTCTTTAAGCCGGGGCAAATGCAATTTTTGCGGAAATCCGGCTGAAGGAATCTGGAAGTAGATCCCGCAGGAAAACATGATGATTTTAAATTTTGTATTTTCTTATAAAGATAATTTATGAATATAACCATCCCCGCCCGCTGAGGGCCGGAGTTTTCTAACAAGATAAATAACCGGTAACAAAAAAATGGAAAAAATAAGAGAACCGAAATTCGCGGGATTGTTTTACCCGAAAAATCCCGAAGAATTGAAAGAAAAAATAAATTTTTACATACATGAAGCCGAAGACATAAAGATCGACGGTTCCCTTAAGGGGCTCGTCGTGCCACACGCCGCTTACATATATTCCGGACGCGTGGCCGGTTACGCATATAAACTCGTGAAACAGTTTCCCGGCATTGAAAATGTTGTAATGCTCGGCCCAAGCCATCAGGAAATAATAAACGCTCCTGTGTGCGACAACAGCGATGAGTGGAAAACCCCTCTGGGAGAAACTGAAATAAACAAAGAACTCGCCCAAAAACTGGATATATCTTTTTCATCGGACGGCCACAAAAACGAGCATTCGCTGGAAGTACAACTCCCCTTCCTCCAGGAAACCCTTAAAAATTTTAAAATAGTGCCCGTGGCAATTAACGAACCGCGTCCCGACTTCGCTAAAAAACTGGCAGAAAACAATACCGAAAAAACACTGATACTCGTAAGTTCCGATTTATCCCACTATCTCCAGGATAAACAGGCGGAAACCATAGATAAAAAAACAATAGAACAAATACTCAACCACGACGCAAAAACGGAAAAACATTCATACGACGCATGTGGAAATTCGGGAATATATACTATTTGCTCTGTCGCAAAACAAAAAAATCGGCGCGCGAAACTTCTAAGATACCGCAACTCGGGAGACATCGCGGGAGACAGGCGCTCGGTTGTCGGCTACGCGGCCATTGCTTTTTATTCTCCGAATTAAAAATTAAAAATATGAAAATAACCGAGAAAGAAAAAACACTGCTTTTAAAAATCGCGCGGCGGGCCATAACCGAGAAAAAATACGGAAACAAAAACGATAGCACCGGCGAAACAAAATCATCCTCTCTCTTAGAAGAAAAAACGGCTTCGTTTGTCACATTGACTCTAAATGAAGAATTGAGAGGATGCATCGGACGAATCGTTCCAGAACTTCCTCTTTTGGAAGACATAGCTAAAAACGCGTATTTAGCCGCGTACGAAGATCCGAGATTCCCCCCGGTAACAAAAAATGAATTGGGAAAAATAAGAATACAAATATCCGTTCTGGAAAAACCGGAACGATTAAATTATGCCGGCGCCGAAAAACTGACGGAACTCCTTGCGCAGAACAAACCCGGAGTTATTATTGAATCAAGCGGAAAAATGGCGACATTTCTGCCCGATGTCTGGGAAGAACTCCCTGACCCGGAAGATTTTTTAAGCCATCTTTGCGCCAAAGCGGGCCTGCCCGCAAACGAGTGGAGAAAGAATAAACTTAAAATATCAACCTACAAAACAATATCTTTTTCGGAATGAAAAAGTCCGTTAATTTACTTGTTTCCTTATTTTTATTTATCGGTTGCCGACTTAAAACCTTTCACACGCAAAAACTCCGCAAACAACGGAGTTTTTAATTATTCAAAAAAAATAATTTTAAATTCAAAAATTCTTTAATTCTTTTTGGCCCTTTTGGAAAAAACGGAAAAAATAAAAAATACGGTGCCGACAAGAATTATCATCGGACCAGCGGGAAAAGGAAAAATTTTCGTGAAAATAACGCCAATCGCCGCCGAAACAACACCGAAAATAACGGACGCCCGCGTATATGCTTTCAAATTACCAAAGAAGTTTCTTGAAATGGCGGCGGGAATGACAACAAGGGCGGCGGTTAAAAGACCGCCGACAATTTTTACACCCAAAACAACGACAGCCGCGACACAGCCGAGAAAAACGAGATTTGTTTTTTTAACATCAACACCTTCCGTTTTGGCAAGCTCTTCGGAAATATTTATCAAAATCATTGAACGAAAAATTTTAAAAAGAATGAAAATTATCACCGCGCTCAAAATCACGGAAATTATTCCTGCCGTCGAACTAACCGAAGAAATATCTCCGACAAGGGCGGTTTCGGCTTCTTCAATGGGCAGGACAAGAAACGCCAAAGCCGTTCCGGAAGCAAAAACGATTCCGGTAACCGATTCCATGGACAGCCTTGTTTTATGTTCGACAAACCAAATCAACAAAACCCCGAAAGCCACAAAAGGCAGAGCGGTAACGGAAATATCCCACCCGTAAATCAAAGCTAAAGCCACTCCTGGCAAAGTGAGATGCCCGATGGGTTCCGCGGCAAGCACCATTCTTTTGGCGAGCATCAAAGAGCCCAAATAAGCCGCGGCGGCGGCTACAAAAACGCTCGCCAAAAAACTTATATAAAAAGAATCAATGGCCATGTCCTTTGTGGTCGTAAACTTTGACATCGTTCCCGAACATAATCGCCAGCTTTTGTTCGTTTAAAACTTCTTTGGGTATAC
>CAZVBU010000080.1:0-3980 GCA_964625935.1 uncultured Candidatus Saccharibacteria bacterium | reverse complement strand
ACCACCAAACCCCAAAATACCAAAATCTTAACAAAGCGTGAATTTTCATTGGCCCGTCTCCTTTTCAAAGAATTACTTGTTTAATTCATTAATGCAATATAAAACAAAAATGTCAATAGTATTACTTTTTTTACAAAAAAAATCATAATTATTTGAGATATTCTCTGATTTTTCCGAAACGAAAGGAGACGGAAAATGAAAAATAGAAGCACGCTGTTCATGCTGTTCTTTGCATTATTTTTGCCGTTATTCTCAGGAGGATGCGTCGGATATGTTTATTATCCGCATCGTCCGCCGCCAGTAAGATATTATTACGTTCCGGCGCCGCCACCCCCCCGATTTACTACCATTATTATTACCATGATTACTACCACAGGCGATATTATTACGCGCCTCCACCGCATTACCATTTTTACTACTACCACCACAGGCACAGAAGATAGCGTAACGCAAAAATGCGAAAATAAAAAACCGGCCTTTCGAGAGGCCGGTTTTAATTTTTATAAAAAATAATTAATCCTGTCTTTCTTGAACCTATCTTTTATTTTAATTTCTTCATCCGGATACCCGAAAACTATAAAAGCGAAAGGAATAATATTTTCAGGCAAAGAAAAAAGTTTCCTGTGCCCCGCGATAAGCTCTTCCCGCGGATAAACCCCGGTCCAGACGGCGCCAAGCCCCAAATCAACTGACGCAAGAAGCATATTTTGAATTGCCGCCGATAAATCTTGCGGCCAAAATCCCTCCGTCTTCAAAAAATTCGTATCGCAACAAACAAGAATCGCGAGCGGAGCTTTCGCCGCCATTCCGGCGTAAGGACTTATTTTTGAAGCGGACAAAAGTTTTTCTTTGTTTTCAACAACAATAAAACGCCACGGCTGTTCATTATGCGCCGAGGGGGCGGACATTCCGGCGCGCAAAATATTTTCGACGATTTTGGCCGGAATCTTCTTGTCTTTGTATTTTCTCACGCTACGCCTTTGAGATATGGCGTCAAATGTTTTCATAAAAAAATTATAGCACAAAACAGGTTTGACGCGTCAAAACATAAAAACTAACATAAAAGGAGAATGGGAAACATAAAAAAATTATAAAAAACTAAACAAAAAATAGCATGAAAATCGCCGACAGAATCAGCCGCCTCGGCACGGAAACCGCTTTCGCCGTATCCGCCGAAGCTGCGGCATTCGCCGCCAAAGGAAATAAGGTCTACCCTTTCCATCTGGGAGACATGAACATAATTACGCCCCAAAATGCCAGAGACGCGGCCGCTAAAGCAATGAACGGGGGGAAAACCGGATATTGTCCGAACGCGGGCATCCCCAAGCTGAGAGAAATCCTCGCAAACGACATAAATGCCTCGCGCAAAACAAAATATTCGGCTGAAAATGTTTCCATACAACCGGGCGGAAAACCGGTTATCGGGAAATTTCTGATGGCCTTAATGAATCCGGGCGACGAAGCGCTTTACCCGAATCCGGGATACCCGATATATGAATCTCAGATAGAATTTCATGGCGGAAAAGGACTGCCCTACGGATTTATCGAAGAAAAAAATAATTTCAAAATAGACATCGAAGCGATAAAAAAAAGTATAACCCCAAAAACAAAAATTCTCATCTTAAACGATCTGCAAAATCCCACGGGAGCCGAATGTTCAAAAGAAGAATTTGAAGCACTCGCCGAAATCGTAAAAAAACACAATCTTTATGTTCTCTCTGATGAAGCGTATTTCGATATCCGCTACGAAGGGAAAAGTTCGTCTTTCGCTTCGCTTCCCGGAATGGCCGAACGCTCGGTGATTCTTTACACTTTTTCAAAAAAATTCGCCATGACAGGCTGGCGGCTCGGCGCGGCGATAGGACCCAAGGAAATAATTGACGTCATAAACAAACTCAATGTAAACGACGAATCCTGTTCAAACCATTTCATCCAATACGCAGCCATAGAAGCTCTGACAGGCGACCAATCGGGCGCGAAAGAAATAATAAAAACCCTTCAAAAAAGACGGGATAAAGCCGTTGAAATTCTAAACTCAATAAAAGGAGTGAAATGCATAAAACCGAAAGCCACTTTTTATCTCTTCCCGAATGTTACCGAGGCGATGAAAAATAAAAAAATAACCGATTACAATGAATTCCGCGTTCAGGCGCTCCAAAACACGGGAGTTTCCTTCTGCACACGGCTCCATTTCGGCAGGCCGCTTCCCGGAGAAAGAAATTTTTATATTCGCTTGGCGTACTCCGGAATTGACTTGCCCGGAATTGAAGAAGGGCTCGGAAAATTCAAAAAATTTCTGGAAAAATAAAAAAATGAAAAATTAACAAGCGACAATTAACACTTAAAACCGGATAAAAAACGCCCAAAAAGGCGTTTTTTATTTTAAGGACTTTGAACATCCAGGAAAAACTTTTTACTTCACTTTTGAGACAATCATTTTTTCACCGCCTGAACTTTAAAACTATTTCACAAAAAAACACCGCTACGAAAATTTTTAAAAATCTATAAATTTTTAAAAAAATCAAAAAATTTTCCGAGATTGCTTTTTCTTTTCGGATAAATAAGTTTTTTGAGATAAGGTATTTCTTTTTTCATCATTTTTTCACCGGCCAGAATTTTATTTTGGCCGTTCACAAAGTCATACCATTTATTGTCTCCTAAATCCAAATCGATAACAATATCCGCTTCTTTTGATTGATACTGGGATAGGTAATGGCGCATGATATTCATTGAATCGCTCGCGATGTCCAATAAACCGGACTGCCAATCATCATCAACATAGTGTTTATCCAAATTGACGGCAATAACAATATCCGCCCCCATCTTTCTCACGATTTCCACCGGAACCGGCGCTCCCACTCCTCCGTCAACCAATGTTTTTCCGTCCATTTCCACGGGCTGAAAAACCAGCGGCATGGAAATACTGGCCCGAATCGCGTCGGCTATATTCCCACTGCTAAGAACCACGATTTTACCCGTTTTTATATCAATAGCGGTGGCTGAAAACGGGATGCGACAATCTTTGAAGTTTTTTGCCGATAAATTGCTTTCAATAAAAGATTTTATTCTTTCTCCTTTTATAAATCCCTTCCCCACGCGAGGATCGACCATGGAGAGCATGTCCCGATTGGTCATATTCAAAGCGATTTTTTCAATTTCTCGTATATCTACTCCTGACGCATAGATACCGCCAACCATGGCGCCGATACTGGAACCGGCAATATAGTCGATAGGAATATTATTTTCTTCCAAAACTTTTATTACACCAATGTGGGCCAAACCTCTGGCCGCTCCGCTACCCAAAGCCAGACCGATTTTGGGCGGTTTTACTTTTTGGTCAATTATTTTTACTCTTGTATCTGATTCGTTATATGCCATATTTTTATTTAAACAATCCCGTCGCCGGCGCGCCGGGGGTTTTGGTTAACGCGATTATTTATTTTTTATTTTTTTCTTTACCGCCCACCCTCCGCCGATAAGCGCGGCCAAAAGAGCAATCCAAAAGACATAGTTAAAATTTGAATTTTCATCCGCTTGCGTGTTTTTTCCGGATTTAATACCGACAAATTCCCGCCAGTTGGCGCGCTCGCTTGCCATATCAAAACCGGTCTTGGCCGAAAGCCCGCCTGAGCTTGCCACAACCATTTCTCCGCCGGCCACCATAACTTTTGAGCCGTTCACGCGGCTGGCATATTCCACGTTTCCTTCGATGACTTTGATTATTGAATTTTTACCGTCATCTTCCAGGATAAAAACAGTTCCTTTGATACCCGAAACGGCCTGATTCATTGTTACATTCATTGTTCCGTCCTCGACCATTTTTTTTACATTCATCCAAACTTTTCCCGCGAGAAGCGAAAGCTTGCTGTCTTTTTCCGGCGGAGTATCCAAAATTACGGTCGTAAACGGCTTCATGCAGAATGTCGTGTAAGGTACCCATTTTTTAAGACACCGTTTGTACAATTCGAGCCGACCTTTCT
>CAZVBU010000079.1:0-3991 GCA_964625935.1 uncultured Candidatus Saccharibacteria bacterium | reverse complement strand
TTCTGCTTTTGCCGTAAAAAGAACGGCAAACAAACCCAGAAACAAAAATAAAAACGCGAATACAAAAAAAACTTTTTTCATGTTTTTACTAAAAAACCAATTAACTTCTAATACCCTTTCATTTTATCATAATTCAAAAAAAAATAGGCAGAAAATAAAAGTGTGAATTATGAATCAAGGATCATGAATTAAGAATATAATAAAAATCCTAAATTCTAATATCTAAACTCAAAACAAATCCTCCCTCGACTTCGCTCGGGACGGGCAAATACCAAAGTCCAAAATATAAAGTCGGCGATGATTTAAGATTTGTGAAATAAGAATAAGGAATTGATAAAAATCCGAATGACAAATCAAATCAAAAATCCAAAAGTCAAAATATTTTTGACATTTTTCATTTGAGATTGATTGGAAATTTCAAGTTTGAAATTTGAAATTTACGATTTAAATATTATTTAGTATTTCGAAATTAAAATTTCGATTTAAAAAAACTTAAATCGTAATTCTTGAATCGTTAGTATATTGAATTCTATTTTATAATTTTGATACTGTTTCCGTCGCTTGAAAATTTTATCGCGCCGAGCTCGTCAGTCCTTAAAATTTCAGATTTAATTGATTTCAGTAAATCCAAAACGCTTTGACGCGGATGACCATATTTGTTGTCTTCCCCGCAAGAAATTACAGAATACGCCGGAGAAACCGCCGCCAAAAAAATCTCCGAACTTGAAGTGTCGGAACCGTGGTGGCCGGCTTTCAAAACATCGCTATCCAATTTATCGCCGTACAGCGAAACAATATAATTTTCTATCGCCTTCGGCGCGTCGCCTGTAAACAAAAAAGAATTCCGCCCGTAAACAAGACGTGAAACTATTGAGGCGCTGTTGTCTTCAAAACCGAATTCTCCCTCCGGCGGAAAAATTATTTCAAGAACCGCCCCTCTGCCGAGTTCAAAACTTTGCCCCATGGACGCACGGATTATTTTCACCCCGCGATTTTCCGATTCCTCCAAAAGAGTTTTGAACGGCCCTTCTTTATCGGCATTAACGGACACTAAAAGAGCAGCAACTTTATACCTTTTCACTATTTCAACAAGCCCTTCCACATGGTCGGAGTCCGGATGCGTGGCAATCAAAACGTCTATTTTTCTATCAAAAAAAGGCATAACTTTTCCGAGTTCGCTTAAAACTTTGTCTCCTTTACCACCGTCTATCACAATCTGATTCCCGCCCGGGGCTTCTATATATATGGCGTCGCCCTGTCCCACATCCAAAAAATCAACCTTAAGATCGGCGCCGGATATCGCGTACACCGAATACCACACAAAAGCAGAAAACCCGAAAAGAAAAGAAATAAAAAACAGTTTTATTTTTTCTGACCGAGAAAACATATTAAAAAATTAGCACGCCGCAAACAATATTCAATATTCAATAATTTTATTTTTATCTTTTTTTATCATTTTATGCGTTAACCAAAAAATAAAAATATAAGAAACAGCCATAACCCAAGCCGGAAAATAATTTATCTTAACGGAAGAAAACGGCAAACCGGCAAAAAACCGGACAACGGAAATCTCATATTCCAGAAGAAAAAACGAAATCCACGAAAAAGGAACAGCAACAAAATAGCTGATTATACCCAATCCGCCGGTCAAAAATCCGAAAAACATCGTCAAAGGAACAAAAGCTATAATCAAAAGATTCGCTGGAAGCGCTACTAAAGAAAGAAGTCCCGTCTTATAGAGCAAGAGCGGCAAAACAAACGTCTGCGCCGCTAAGGTAGAACAAGTTATTTCTCTTATCTTAAATTTTTCCGGCAAAAATTTTAAACGCTTTTCCAAAACCGGCTCAAAATAAATAAGCGCCAAAGTGGCCATAAAAGAAAGCTGAAAACCGCTGTCAAAAACAAGTATTTTCGGGTTTTCAAAAACCATGAAAAAACCCGCCATGACAAGAGCGGCTGACGCTTTATACAAACGACCGGAAGCGCGAGCCAAAACCACAAGTCCCGCCATTATTGAAGCTCTGACAACAGTCGCCGACGCTCCGGCAAACACCGCGAAAAGAATAACGCCGATAATCCCGACAACAGGGCTGAGAGCCGCCGGCAAAAAAGAAAATAAAGCCATGGCGTTTTCAGCGACAATGGAAATATTGTAGCCGGACAAAACCACGATATGGATTACGCCCGTTTCTTTCATCTCATCCGTTAGATCCTTCGGGAGGCTTGAGCGCGCGCCAACCGTGACGCCGTTAAGCAAAGCCGAATGCGGCTCCGGGAGCATTTTATCCAATGTTCCGGTAAAATTTTTTTTGAGAACAAGAAGCTTTTCTTTTACAATGTTGCCATTGCCGGAAGAAACAAATTCCGTTTTCGGATAGAAAATTTCGTAAAAAATTTCTTCTTTCGCGAGATAAGACGGCCAGTCAAATTCATTATACTTTTCCGGTTTTTTCAAAACGCCCGTAATTTTTATCCTGTCGCCGTAAAAATATTCCGGATATTTGTTCGCCGTCAAAAGTATTTTCACGCCATTGTTCGTTCGCGCGATTAGTCGCGTGTAATTTTCTTTTTGTTCCGGCTCGTCCGATATTATTCCGTCAAAAGTTATTTTTGCGCCGATTTCATCTTTCAAAAGCGAGGCGTTTTTCAAAACGCGCGCGTCGCGAAAACCATACCAAAAAAATCCGGTGCCAAAAGCAAAAACAAAAAGCGCGGTAAAAAACCACAATCTTTTATTTTCGGCCAAAACGAAACCGCTCAAAAATAAAACGCCGCCCAAAACGGCAAAAAACAAACCGAAGTAAATATTCGCGCCGAAAAAAGAAGCGACAAATACGGCTACGATAAAACCGTATATAAATATGAAAAACGGACGAAACATACAAATTTTTTAAAATTTCCTTTTTATTTCTACAGGGGGAAACTTTTATACCCCCTCATTTATAAACAAATCGACTCCCCCTGCCTGCCTGCCTGCCGGTAGGCAGGATAAAATAAAAAGAAAATTTGGGAGAAGAAAACCATCAACGCCAGCGACAATTATGATATTTTGTTAATCTAAAATTTATTGAAAAAAAATTCAACCCGCACGCACATTCCGCCGCTTAAAGTTCGCAAATAAAAAAACACACCTACTAAGTCCGACTTGGCAGGTGTGGGTATGCAAAAAAACAAGCCCCGCGTAATTACGCAGGGCCTTTTTGTTTGAGGCGCGCCGGACCGGAGCATGGGGCCAGAACCGGCGCTATCGTCGGAAACCGCTTTCGCAAGGGGCGCGCGGGCCCGCAGATCTCCGCAGTCACGGAACAGAGTTCCGATTTAACGCAGAGCGTCGTCTCTGCCGAAGCGGTACCTTCCCCGCCCATGCGCGTAAAAGGTAAATTTAATCTTACCAAAAAATATTTTCCCGTCAAGCAAATAAAAATCCGGGTCTGTCTCGCCAGCCCGGACTAACCTTTTTAGAGGAGCTCCTCTTTTAGGTTTCTTGCCGTCCATCCAAGTTGGTCGAGAACCAATGCTAGAACGGCAAGTTCAATTTTTATTCTATCAAAACAAAAAAATAAGTCAACCGCCGGTTTCCGCTCTAAAACAATCCCGCCTGTTCCTTGCTATTGAGCGCTTCGTTCACAAGCGCGTCCGCTTCCTTGTTTTTCTCGCGCGGAATTTCCACAAAAGTAATTTTTTTGAAATCCTGGCGGAGATTCCAGATTTTTATAAAAAGCGGAAAAAGCCGTTCTTCTTCTATCTTATATTCCCCTTTGAGTTGTCTCGCTATGAGCTGACTGTCCATACGCATCTCAACTTCCATTTCCACGGTCTTTTCCTTGCCGAATATCTGCTTGGCTTTCTGAAGTCCCAAAATCACGGCTTCGTATTCCGCTTCGTTATTGGTTTTAACACCCAAAGCAGCACCGACTTTTTTTATCGGCACGCCTTTCGCGTCAGCCAAAACGACACCGGCCGCCGCGGGTCCAGGATTCCCACGCGACCC
>CAZVBU010000078.1:0-4009 GCA_964625935.1 uncultured Candidatus Saccharibacteria bacterium | reverse complement strand
TCTTTTAATAAATTCATCCGGCCCGTATTCGCCGATAAGAACCTCGGACATTTCCCTCCCCAAGCGCACCATTCTTTCAAAAAGCCACCTCGGGCATTTTCCGTAGTCCAGCGTAAATGTTGCAATTCCTCTTTTCATTTTTATATACTTTTATGCACCCGAAAACCGGCCGATGCCGAAGCTGTGGTTAAAAATCCAATCTAAAATATAATTTGTTAATATTATATTAATCCCTTTTTTATCTTAACCCGCACGCTTTCCGCGTACGAATTGAAAAAATAAAGATTATGAAAAGTCAGAAGCGACAACGGCAGAATCTCTTTCGCCTTAAAGAGATGGCAGATATAATTTCTTTTATAATTACGGCACACATCGCAACCGCACAAAGGATCGAGAGGCCTTTTGTCTTTTAAAAATTTTGATTGTCTCAAATCTATTTTCACGAATCCTCCGCCCGCGCCTTTTGAAACAAAAGCGGTCCCGTGTCTCGCGTAGTGAGTCGGCACGATGCAATCAAAAGTATCCATGCCCCATTTTGCCGCCGGTTCCATGTCTTCGGGGTATCCTATGCCCAAAAGATGCCGCGGTTTTTTCTCTTCAAGACGCGGAACCGTCCAGCTTATTATTTTCGCGGTTTCTTTTTTATTTTTGCCCAAATCACCGCCTATGGCGAAACCGTCAAAATCCAGAGAATTTATAAATTTCGCCGCTTCTTCGCGCAAATCCTTGAAATGAGAACCCTGCACGATTCCGTAAAGCGCCTGTTTGGTTTTACGCTCCTTAACGCATATTTTTGCCCAGTCATGGGTTCTTTTTAGCGCGCCTTTGGCGTATTCATAATCCGCCAAGGGCGGAGTGCATTCGTCGAAAGCCAAGATAATGTCCGCGCCTATTGATTCCTGAATTTTTATTGATTCTTTCGGCCCCAAAAAAATTCTTTCCCCGTTAGCAGGCGAACTAAACCAAACGCCCTCAGGAGTAATCTTCACCTTCTTGGGCTGGCTTCCTTCTTTCACCTCCTCTTTCGCTCCGGCCGGAAAAAATTTCAAAATCTTGCCAACCTTCAAATCGCTCCCGAAACCCAGAGAAAAAACCTGAAATCCGCCCGAATCGGTCATAACCGGCTTCGGCCAATTCATAAATTTATGAATACCACCCGCGCTTTTCAGAATATTTTCCCCCGGCTTAAGATGAAGGTGAAACGTGTTCGCGATAATAATTTGCGTTTTTGTTTTTAAAACATCCTCCGAAGAAAGAGTTTTTACGCTCGCTTGCGTGGCGACAGCAACAAGAGTCGGCGTTTCTATTTCACCATGTGGCGTTTTGAGAATTCCCAGCCGCGCCCGGCTCTTTTTTGATTTTTTTAGTATTTTAAATTCAATCATTTATTTTTCATCAAATTTTAACATCGTAATTTAATCTTGCTGTTTTTTCTTATCCAAACTTTGATTGTAGAAAAACCATTCATTGTCTTTCCGTATAACGATTCCTTTGGGGTGAGCCGACCAACCGCTTGCTTCGCCTTCGTAAAGTAATTCTTTGCCGTTCAGGAGAAATTGGTTGTTCTTCCGTATGATGAGACCTCTGGGATGCGGCCACCACCCTTCCCACTCGCCTTCATAAAGCGGTTTGTTTCCATTTAAGAGAAGTCGGCCGTCTTTTTCCACCACAATTCCTTTGAGGTGCGGCTGCCAACCGCCACATTCGCCTTCGTAAAGTAGCTCTTTGCCGTTTAGGAGAAATCTGCCGTCTTTCTTCGTGATAACTCCTTCGGGATGAAGACTCCAATCAAGCCATCTGCCTTCGTAAGAAAGTATCTTTTCTCCGTTCCGGTATTTTGTCCATCCGGAATACGGATCGAGGGCTTCCGTAATCCGGGCTATTCTTTCGCTTATCCTTTCAGCGGCTTCCTCCGCCTCGTCCAAAATATTGTTTTTCTCCTCGAGAGTTTCCCCTTCTTCATTTAAGGTTTAAAACAAAGAAACAAACTCCCGGATTTCATTTTCCAGTTTTTGGTATTCTTCTTTGAGATTTTGGCAGGCGGATTTCATCGCGCGAATATCTCATTATTATTGTCTTTCTAAAAATTAAAAATTATACTATAAACATACCGTAAATTTTACTCTTCAACAACCAAAATGGCAGAAAAATATAAAAAAG
Organism: uncultured Candidatus Saccharibacteria bacterium; assembly: GCA_964625935.1. Classification (GTDB taxonomy): domain Bacteria; phylum Patescibacteriota; class Minisyncoccia; order JAHISW01; family CAZVBU01; genus CAZVBU01. The sequence continues at coordinate 1,849 of CAZVBU010000078.1, read as the reverse complement.
GAATAGCCGCGGGGCTTTTGATGTACCGGATAAAAAACAACGCGCTTGAAGTTTTTATATCGCATCCGGGCGGTCCTTTTTTCGCCAAAAAAGATGAAGGCGTGTGGTCTTTACCCAAAGGGCTTACCGAGGAGGGAGAAAATCTGTTTGAAACCGCCAAGCGCGAATTTGAAGAAGAAACCGGAATAAGGCCAGAACCGAAAAACGGTTTTGTCGAACTTGGCAGTATTGAATACTCAAAAGGCGGAAAAACAGTCCATGCTTGGGCTTTTGAAACGGATGTGGAACAACATGGACACAAAAGCAATTTGTTTGAAATGGAATGGCCGCCAAAATCGGGAAAAATGCAAAAATTTCCCGAATCGGACAAATCCGAATTTTTTCCCGCCGAAATAGCAAAAATAAAAATACAAAAGGACCAGGCTCAATTCATCTCAAGACTTGAAGAAAAACTAAAAATCTTCTTCTGAAAACGGAGCCGGTGAACTTGCCCCAAATTATCTAATCGGATATTTCCACGATTTTTCTTTTGGAAGAAAAACCGCTTGTTATTTTTACGCGTGATAAAATCACTCCAAAATGACGCGCAAGCGCGCGCTCAATCGCGAAATTCGCCCTTCCTTCTTTCGCGGGCTCCTTAACGCGGACTTTGTACTCGTTTTCACCGGTTTTTTCAACCGTTATTTCTTTTGATCCTGGCTTCGCGTAAACTACAATCTTCATACATAAAAAAATTATCTTACGACACTTCCCGGCGGAACTTCATTCTCCGGCCTTAGAAGCGTAACTTTTCCCTCAGGGTCAACGGAAACCAAAATCATTCCGTGGCTCAAATTGCCTCTCAACTCTTTCGGTTCCAAATTGACGACTATGGGCACTTCCTTTCCGATGAGTTCTTCCGGCCCAAACTGCAAAGCAATGCCCGCGACAATCTGCCTTTTTTCGCCGCCCAAATCAACTTCAAGCTTCAGTAATTTATCCGCGCACTCTATTTTTTCGGCAGATAAAACTTTCCCGACTCTTATTTCTATTTTTTTAAAATCATCAAAAGTTATCATGTTGTTTATCGCTTAATGAAACTTGTAATCCGCATCATTAAATATTACAATATTTTAACGCCGTTAAAAACCCTTGGCGCCGTTTAAAAAAAATCCCTAAACGGACATAACGGCCTTTATTTATTTACCGGATTAATCTAAAATTAAGTCATGTATAACGAACTTAACGGTTTACCGGCGGCCGTAATAATGGCCGGTTCCATAATAAAAGATACCGCGATAGTGCTTGTTATTTACATCGCCGGCAGAATAATCCTTAAGATAGCGATAAATAAAATAGTCGAATTCTCCAAAAAAAGCGCGCGCAAAATAGACATGGGGCAGGAAAAAAGAGCCGAAACCCTGGGGAGTGTTATGCTCAGTATCGGCAATTTCGTGCTTATGCTTTTATGCGCGCTCATGATACTGGGAGCTTTCGGAATAAACCTCGCTCCCATACTTGCCGGGCTCGGGATAGGCGGACTGGCTTTGGGATTCGGAGCGCAATCGCTTGTGAAAGATTTCGTATCGGGTCTTCTTATTCTTCTTGAAAACCAATACGCCGTAGGCGACACTATAAAGATAGGCGCGGTAGAAGGCAGGGTGTCCAAAATAACACTGCGTTCCACCATAATCGAAGACAAAGACGGAAACATCAATTTCATCCCCAATGGTTCCATAAGCGCCGTGCAAAACATCATAAACTCGCAAAAACCGGAAGCCGCCGAAACGCCGAAAAAACAAAAAAAATAATTCATGGACGAAGAAAATAAAAAACAAATCTGCCAAAGCTGTGGGGGACCCATGGTGGT
>CAZVBU010000077.1:0-4063 GCA_964625935.1 uncultured Candidatus Saccharibacteria bacterium | reverse complement strand
TGGTTTAATAAAAAGTTCAAAATTAATCCATGATTCGTAATTCTTGATTCATGATACCAAGTTAAGGTATATGAAGGTATTTTTCATAAACAGATATTCCCACAAAGAGCTTGTCGGCGGTTCCGAGATTCAATGCTGGAACCTCGCCAAACAATTCGCCAAAAACGGCCACAAGACCGCCTATGTCGCCATTGAAGGTCTGTCGGGGAAGCGGGAAACCGCGGGCGAAGGTTTTCCGGTCTATTTCATGTCGCTTAAGGGTGAGAGCAAGCTTTCGGCTTTTCGTAATTTTTATAAGCTTCTCAAGAAAGAAAAACCCGATATTTGTTATATCCGCATTTTTACATATCTTTTTCCGCTTTTGGTTATTTGCCGTTTTTTGGGGATAAAAGCTGTTTTTAATACCTCTCATATAAATGATTTGAAATATGTTTTGGAAAAGCCGGTTTTTTCTTTGAATATTTTGAAAACTCTTCTTTCTTTTCGCGTGTTTTTTCAAAGAGTTTTGAACGCGTGGGCGGTAAGATTCGCGAATGTCGCCACGATAAACAAAGAACACGCGGAAATTTTTCGCAAAAGAGGAATAAACGCTACGCCCGTTTACAACAGCATGGAAGATAATTACGCAAAATATAAAAAGAAAAAAGAAAATACGGTTGTTTGGGTAAATAATATAAAAGGAAGGAAAAGGCCGGAAATGTTTCTTGATCTCGCGTGGAAGTTCAAGAATTCCGGTTGGAGGTTTTTGATGATTGGCGCCATGCAGGATAAGAGCGGAAAATATAACGTGCTTGTTGCAAAAACAAAAGAAGAAAATAAAATGTTTGAATATTTTGGGGGAAAGACGCCGGAAGGGGTGAACGAAATTCTCGCGGGCGCGAAAATATTCGTAAACACCTGTATGCCTGAGGGATTCGGCAATAATTTCATCCAAGCGTGGTTTAGCGAATGCCCGACACTGACATTTGATTTTGACCCGGACGGAATTATAGAGCGGGAGAAAATCGGTTTTTGCGCTTTTGGTGATTTTGATAAAATGGTTAAAAATTTGGATTTTCTAATGAAAGACGAAAACAAGAGAAATGAGATGGGGAAATTGGCGAGAAATTACGCTTTGAGGAATCATTCACTTGAAAGCCAGGCGAAAAAGTACGAAGATTATTTTAAGGAGCTAGCGAATAATCCGTGAAAAGAAAAATAAATGAATATATAAATAAAGCGGAAATGATTTTCGGAAGAAAGCGTGTTTTGTCTTTGCCTCGTTATGTTCAGGTTGAGCCGACGAATTTGTGCAATCAGAAATGCGAATTTTGTCCGCGTAATACCCATATGGACGCGCCTTTGGGAGCGATGAGTTTTGAGAATTTCAAGAAAATTTATGAGCAGATACCGACAATAAAAGATTTGCAGTTGAATGGGTTGGGGGAGCCGCTTTTAAATGAAGACATTTTCAAAATGATAAAATATGCCAAAGAAAAAGGCTCTACTGTCGTGATGACGAGCAATTGCGAACTTATGACGAAAGAAAAGGCAAAAGAATTGGTGAAAAGCGGTTTGGATATTTTAAAGATTTCAATGGACACGAATGATCCGGTTCTTTACGCAAAAGTCCGGCATGGAGATTTGGAGAAGGCGCTTGATGGAATAAAAAATATAGTTGAAGCAAGACGCGAGGCGGGGGGTAAAACGCCGAAGTTGTGGTTTAATTCCATAATAATGAAAAGCAACTATGACAAAATGCTTAATATCGTGAAGCTGGGAGCCGATTTGGGTGTTGATCTGGCGCGTTTTAAACCGATAGATACCTTTGACGTGTATAAAGACAAGAATTTGAAAGTGGTTGACGGCGAATTGTTTTCAAAAATAAAACTGGCGATTGAGGAAGCGAAAAAATATACAATAAGGCACAATCTGGAGAGCTTGCTAGACAAAAAAGAAATTTATTACCGGCCGAAAGATGCGGATTGTCCCTGTTATTCGCCGTGGCTTGAGGTCTATATACAATGGTATGGCGGGGTTCGGCTTTGTTGTGAGTTTTACAGCAAAAAGTTTGATGTTGGCAATATGTTTGAAAAGTCGTTTAAAGAGATATGGAACGGGAGAGCGATGCGGAATATCCGCCGGGAATTCGCGAAAGGCAAAATGAATTTTCCGGTTTGCGATACTTGCAATAGGTTCCAGAGAAACATCACAATAAACAATAAAATAGAAAAAATATGGAAAAAGAAAAAATAATAAAAATAAATTTGGGATGCGGCAAGGATAAAAAAGAAGGATTTGTCGGCGTTGATATAGATCCCGAAACAAAACCGGACATTACAGCTTCGGCTTTGGATTTGCCTTTTGAAAAAGAAAGCGTTGATGAAGTTTACTCCTCTCATTTGGTTGAGCATTTTACCCCCGAGGAAGCCAAAAAGTTTTTTGATGAAGTTTACAGGGTCTTAAAACCGGGCGCTTCCGCGTATATAAAAATTGACAGAGAATGGAGCCGGAAAAAATTATTGAAAAAAGATCCGACTCATAAATATCGTTTTGCCGCCCGAGAAATAGAAGATATGGTTAAAAAATTTTCAAAATATGACGTAAAAAGCAGAATATTTTTTCTTGGTTTTCGGCATCACTTGAGAAATTTTACAATTCCGAATAAAAAAATATTTGTTCGGTTGGAAAAATAATTTAAAATTTCCTGACTAAAAACAGAGTAAGACCCAGATTAAGGAATCTGGTAAAAAATCTTGCCATTATTACTCCCCACAGTCCCCAGACGAGTATCAGGGGGAAAAGCAACGCTATTTGTATCATAGCCTCGCCCGTATTTGAAACATAAAGTTTATTTTGTGATTTCATGGCCTTAAGGAGCGCGGCGGGTAACGCGTTAGCGACGGTTACCAGAGAAATGGCGAAAACCTGGGAATAAATGACCGACTCCATGTATTTCGGGAAAAACCACCTGAACACAAACGGGCAAAGAGCTATATATATTACCGTTATAACCGCGAGAAAAATCGTGAATTTTATTATTTTGTCCCAGAACGTTTTTCTTATCTCTTCGGGGGAGCGTTCGCTGAATTTCGGGAGCGCGAGTGTGCCGATGCTTTTTAGGAATCCTTTTATCTGCTCGGGCATTGCTATTGCCATCGCGTATATGGCGAGTTCCGCTGCGCCAAGATAGTGAAAAACAAGCACGCGGTCTATTTGGCTTGCTATTGAATTTACGACACTCATCAACGTGAGGTGTTTGCCGTAAGATATTGTTTCTGTGTCGGGCTTTTCTGTTTGTGGATATTTTTTTACGGTAATCTTTAAAAATATCAAATTTGTTATTGTCTGCGGTAAGAAATAGGCAAGGACCAGGAATGATATTTCTTTTGTGAAAAAGAGCGTAATCAGCGTGAACGCGGTGGAAATTGTTTGGGTAATGACGAAATATTTTGCGTAATCAATGAATTTCTTTTTGCCGTTCAGATACGCTACATATGTCCCTAAGGGGTCCGTCAGTGGAATAAAGGCCGCTGTTATCAAAAAGGCGACGGCGAGTTCGTTGTTTCCGTTTATATAGTAGTAGATAGCCAGGGCGGCGGATGCGATGCCGCCGAGCGTGCCCCAGCGAATTCTGGTTTTTACGATTTTTGATAATGGCGGTTCGTTTCCCATCGCGGCTGCTCTGGCAAGGGAAGTTTCAATGCCGGAGAGGGTCGGAATCGCCAATATGCTGAACAGGGAAATTATGTAGCGGTAAACGCCGAACGTTTCTTTCGGTAAAAGATTGGCAAAGGCGATAGCCAGAAGAAAAGATGTCGCGCTTGCCACGACTTGGCTTAACGACAGCCAAAATCCGCCGGTTACGAGATAGACCATGTCGGTATGCGTGTATTTTTCCGACCAGCGGAGAAATTGGATGATTTTTATTTTTATGTTTTCCATGGATTGCGCGGATTACATCATTATAACCGAAAATTTGTTGAGAATGTATTATAATCATGTTTTTTAGGCATATTACATAAACTATGCACAAGTTCAGAAACATATGAGACTTTTAATTAAGCCTCATATATGCGCGTTT
>CAZVBU010000076.1:0-4123 GCA_964625935.1 uncultured Candidatus Saccharibacteria bacterium | reverse complement strand
TTAAGATAACCGATGGCTTTGTTTGAAATCACAATGCCGCAATTCACACTCTGCTTCGCCAGATATTCGAAACCGGCATTCAAAACCCGGGAGTTGTGATAACCGGACGCCTCGATAACGGCAACGCGATGCGAGTTTAATTTTTCCGAAGCAAGCGCTTCAATTATTTTTGAAGCTGTTACGCCGCAATCAAAATCCGCGGGAACCATTACCGCGACTCTTTTGACAAGATCGATTTCCAACGCCTTGCGAGCGCTTGAAACCGCCCGTTTTGCCACTTCTTCAACCAGTTCTTCCTTTTTGGCGTAAGAACGCAAAATAACTCCGATTCCCAAAGAACCTATCGCCCAATTCAAAAAATATCCCATAAACCCCCCTTTCGCAGATATGTCGAATTTTAAAAAACTGTTATAAAAATAACAGAAAATACCAAAAAGTCAATGCGAGGTATCTCAGTACAACCGCATATTATACATTGAACAACTTGTGCGGTCGCATTTTTTGTTTAAAATTGTTTTCTTTCTTTTTTGAAATTTTCCCGATATTTATAAAAACACCCATCCTTACAGATGGGTAGATTACTGCAAAGTCAAGATACGATTAACCAGAATTTTTAACCAAAACGTAAAAAATCCTTTCTTTCATGTCTTTGGCGATAGAATCCCAGTTGTATTTTTCGTATGTCATTTTATATGCGGTTTCGGTCGTTTTTTTCACCTTTTCCGGGTTGGACAATATATCTTTCACGGCTTCGGCAATTTGTCCGGGATTGTCTTTATCAACCGCCCAGCCGGTCGCCGGCTTATCGGGATTTCTTTTGGCGTCAAAAAGAAACTCCGCGATTCCTCCTTCCTGCGTCGCTATCACTGGAATCTTGGCAGCCATCGCCGAAGCAAACGAATTACCGAATCCTTCGGAACGGCTCGGTCGCACGAAAATTTCCGATATCCTTCTGTATTTCGGCGTCTCCGTCCTGTCCACTTGTCCGACAAAAACCACGCGCTTTTCCACGTTAAGTTCTTTCGCCAAATCTTTAAGCATCTTCTCGTCCTCTCCCCCCCCCACGACAAGAAAATAAACATTTTCCGGCAATAACGGCATGGCGCGTATCACGGTATCTATCCCGTTTTTATGCGAGAGGCGCGATGTCGTAACCATAAAAATATCGCCTTCTTTTTTCCCGGTTTTCTTTTTAAAATCATCCAGCTCTTCCTTCGAATATTTTTCGGTAAAATCGCGCGCGTTGGCTCCATTATAAATTATTTCCACGGGGCCTTTGTAACCGCGCCTGGGCGCCCACTCCGCGAGATATTTTGATATCGCCTGAACAACCGAAGCGTTCCTGAAACCGGCGTTAAGTAGAGGAGAAACAATCCTTATAAACCAACGCTTAAAAACTTTTTCATAAGGATCGCCGTCCTGCAAAGTCAGAACATAAGGGATTTTAACCCGACACAGCCTCATTAAAGCTATCGGAAAAACCATGTAGCTCATCGTGGCCCAAAGAGCGTCCGCGCGGTATTTTTTGTGAAAGCGCGCGGCAAATAAAGCGGCAAGCGGTATAAACAATATTTTTGAAAGATACGCCGGACCGACACCAAGGCGGTGAACCATGGCATTTCCCAGTTTTTCCTCTCTTGGCTGTTTTTTATCGAAGCGCAGGGTTAAAACATGAAACTCAAACTCATCGGGGGGAATCCTGTCGGTAATTTCCTTAATGGCGACCTCGGCCCCGCTAACATAATTCGGATAATAAGCGAGAGAAAATATCAGAATTTTTTTAGGCATTATTTCTAGTTTTTATTTTGCCGTTTTTATTTAAAAATTCATCAATATATTCCTTAAGAGGCCTCTTTTCGCGCCAGCCCAATTTTTTTATTTTTTCCGTGTTGACCGAAGCGGACGGCCGGCTTGTTTTGCGCGCCGGAAGCATGACAATTTCAGTTTTAAAAAGTCTCGCTACCCCCATTGTCGAATAACTTTTTTGCGAGCCTATGCCGTATTCATCACCGCGTCCCTTTTCCCCGATAAGCAAAAGACCGTCTACCGTATCGTCGACATGAGTGTAATTTCTTGTTTGTGTTCCGGGCAATCTGACGGTTAATGGTTCGCCATTAAGATACTGGCTCATGAAGATGGCGACAACCGTTCCGTATTTCCCCGCCGGCTCGCGCGGACCGAATACATTGTAAAAATACGAAATCGCGTAAGGCAAACCGTACCACTCGCCGTAATTTCTGACAAGTTCGCTGTTTGCCGCCTTTGACCATGCGTACGGAGAAAGGCCGCGCCCTTCAATTCCGTCGGGCCGTGTTTTTGAAAATTTCGTCGAAGAACCGGCATATACAAGCTTGCATTTTTTTTCCCGCCAAAACTCAACAACACCTGCAGTCCCCGCCATATTCAAATCAAAAATTTTTTCCGGCTCTTTAATGCTTTCGGCCACTCGCGAATATTCACCCAAATGATAAATAATATCGGGCTTTTCCGGCACATGGCGCTTTATATCTTTTGTGTGCCCCTTTCTATATTCCGCGCCTTTTATATGGTTTTCTTTTTTGCCGGTAAAATAATTATCCAGAGAAATAACGCGGTTTTTCCCGTCTTTTACCAGCCGTTCTATAAGGCGCGAGCCGATAAAACCCGCCCCTCCGGTAACCAGTATTATTTTCTTTTTTCCGATTTTCATGTATTTCGTATAACAAATCTCCTATTTTTGCTATTATTTATAATATAACCCGAAATAATGGCAAATCCAACACAAAACAAGAAAAAAATACTTTTTGTGATAACAAAATCCGTATGGGGCGGGGCCGGAAAATATGTCTATGATCTGGCGCGCAACCTGCCCAGAGACCGATTTGAAGTGCACGTGGCGGCAGGCGGAGAAGGTTCTCTCACGAGAAAACTTAGGGAAAAAGGCGTTTTTTGCCACAATATATACAATTTCCAAAGAGACATTAATGTTATGAAAGAAATATGCGCTTATTTCGAACTCCTGAAACTTTTTCTTAAAATCCGCCCCGACATTATACACACAAACAGTTCAAAAGCGGCGGGACTCGCCGGTTCGGCCGCATGGGACTACGAGCTTATCGGATTTAAATTCGGCGTTAAAAAAATATTCACGGCGCATGGATGGGCGTTCCATGAATCAAGACCCTTGTGGCAAAAATTTATCATAAGGTTTTTGAGCAGGCTAACCTGCGTTTATTACGATAAAATAATCTGCGTGTCGGAATACGACAGGCTGTCGGCTATAAGGCATTCCATAGTTCCGAAAAAAAAACTAATAACGATACATAACGGCATAAATCCCACAAACTGCGAATTTGCCGACCGCAATTCCGCGCGCGCTTTTCTATCGCAAAAAATCAAAAAAAATATAACGGAAAACGACATACTCATAGGGGTAGTCGGAGAATACGTAAAGAACAAGGGGCAGGAATTTTTGATTGATGCCGTAGCAAATTTAAAAAACGAAAACTTCGGCCTGAAAGCCGTTTTGATAGGCTGGGGCGAAAAAAAAGAAAAACTGGAAGACAAGATAACGAAAATCGGAATGAAAAACGAAATATTTATTGTCGAGGGACTGTACCCCGCGTCTCCATATTTCAAGGCTTTCGACATATTCGCGCTTCCCTCCTTAAAAGAAGGACTGCCTTATGTTCTTCTTGAAGCCGGACTCGCCGGACTACCGGTTGTCGCTTCAAAAATAGGGGGGATACCGGAAATAATAGAAGATGGAAAAACCGGATTTTTGGCAAAACCGGGCAATGCCGCGTCTTTGTCGCAAGCCATAAAACAAATAGCGCAAAACAGGAAAATGGCAGACGGGATAGCCGAAAATCTATACAAAAAAATAACTGATGATTTTTCTTTCGACAAAATGCTCGATAAAACACTTTCGGCGTACAAATAAAACAAACTCGGAAAAAAACAGCATAAAAAATTCACTTGGAAACTCCGTTTCCAAGTGATTTTATTTTTAATTTTTAGCTTATTTTGCAATATGACGCGCGGCCAGTACCCCCTGAATAGATGCCTGCATAATTCCCCTGGTCATTCCTCCACCATCTCCGATAATATACAATCCTTTTTCCGCGGTTTCGACTCCTTCAAA
>CAZVBU010000075.1:0-4228 GCA_964625935.1 uncultured Candidatus Saccharibacteria bacterium | reverse complement strand
CTGAATTTGTTAAAAAAGTTATTATTGTCGCGAAGAACAAACAACTTATAAAAAAGTAAATTATTAGTTTTTTGTTTTTTATTAAAAAATTCGGCATTTAATTTAATTAAATGATATTTTGTTGTTTTTACATTCCTTCGCCACCACCACCGCCTCCGCTGCTATTTCCTCCTTCTGTCAAATAGGCCGGTTGGGGAAGAGTGGAAGCCGCAGTTAATTGCTGTGTTGCCGAGTTTTGCGTGTTCTGGGAGTCGTCAAGCGCGGTATTCGCCTGGAATATGTCATAAGCGTTGGCGGAGCTCTGGCTTAGGGTTTGGTATTGCAGAGTTAGGTTGGTGAGTTCGTCGGGATTTGTTGTGTTGTTTATCTGGGTTTGGAGCGAGGTGAGCTGGCTTAGCGTGGATTGCGAGGAAGAAATATTCGAATTAAGAGAAGAAATTTGTCCGTTTATCGAAGCAATTTGCGTATTTATGCCGTTTATGATGCTTTGGATTTGGGCCGGATCAACGGCGGGTGTTGTGCCGTAAGGCCTGGCATTTATGGCGTTAAGATACGCGGTATAAGCATCTCTCGCGGCGATATAAGTGTTCAAGGCATTTTGAAGAGTGTTTCTGGTGCTTGTCAGAACGCTGATGTATTCGTTTTGATTGTCTATTGTCCCTTGGATAATATTGCTCATTGAATTTATTGCCCCCGAATCAACAGTCGCGCCGGGGCCGGTTATTGCCCCCAAATTGTTTCCTCCCGTTACATTTCCGCCTATGCCTCCCATCAGACGCTGAAGCAACATACCGTAGAGTGCGCCAAGTAATTCGGAAATTTCATCCGCATGTTCCAGTGTCCTTATTTCTGAAGTTGTGTTCATATACAAAGTATCACCAACCCATGTTCCGGGAGAATCAATGGAAAATTCTTCACAGTAGTTTCCCTGCGGAGAGAAAAGTTCGCATATTTTCTGGCCTCTATAGCCGTTTTGCATTTCGGATTCCGTTTTGGCATTTTCTTCGCCTCTTTGCGTTTTAGCTTCCATAGACATAACGGAATCAAGATACGCGCCGTAAGGATTATTATTAGGTTCCGACACGATGCTATTCCACGCTTCCCATCCGCCCGTTGAAAAATGATTCATGAAATCAATATATCCGCCGATGTTATTAACCATCGTCGAGAGGGTGCATCGGGGCATATAGTTTCTGGAATAAGCAGTCAATCTGTTTGAGCGCTGTCTTGTGAGGGCCAAATAAATCGGCTGTCTGAATGGACTGCAAAGGAAATCGTAAATCGCCGGGTCAAGGTATTCTTCAAGAAATATTCCGCTTAGACGATTTGCTTCTTCAAGCCCCCATCTTTTGACATCCAAAAACCACAAAGGACCGCCCCCCCAGTCGCCGGTTCTTATCCACTGAGTTACTTGTCGCAAAATAGTGTTTATTATGGCTTTAAGCGCCACCCAAAGAAGATGATCCAACCAGTATTCCTTTTCATAGTAAAACGCCCAGCCGGCTTCGCTTACGGCGATATGCTTAGCGTCATTTACCGGCACAACGGCTTCGGCTTTTTGCGGTTTGGAGAGGAAGAGAAATCCGCAAAGAGGAGTAATCATAAGGATTATTCCCAATGTTCCGAATATTTGTTTTTTGCGGTTTATACCGGAAAACATATTGCTATATTGTTTGTTTTTTTGCTTCGTAATTTTTGAGGTAATTTCCCGCTTCTTTTTCCCCGAAAATTATGGACTTTTTGGCGAATGTTTCGTATAAGCTTCTTAACGCGGTGTTTGCCGTTTGGGCGTTTTGCGAGTATTGCCTCATTCCTATAAGAGACATCGCCGGGTCTGTTTCTATTTTTGCCATTCTTTTTATGTTTCTTGATATTAGAGCGAAAGTGTTTATTATATTTAAGTGTTCGGAAACTAATTCTTCGGGTACTGTAATTTTTAGCGCTTCTTCGGCTGTATTTTGGTAGGCCGCGACAAGCGCCTCCAAATCGCCGGCTTTCTCATAATTTTTATTTATCATCATATCTTCCAAAACAGCCATCTCGCTTTCCGGTATCGGGTCAAAATATTTTTGGATTATCAGACATAGCTTGTTCGCGTATTCTTTGAGCGTTTTTTCGCTTTTGTCCGATGTGGTTGCCAGTTCGCTTTCCTGGTAGATATATTCTTCCGGACCGGAAAAATCATCCAAAGAAGACATAATTGATTTCGCGACATCTATGGAATCTTCCGTTGAGAAGGAGCCGTTTTCCGCCTTTGTCATGATGATATTTCTCAGCATTTCGCTCGCGTAAACCGTTGTTAGATTTTCTATTTCTTCTCCGTTTTCTCCCTTGCTTGCCGATTTATATACGGTATCAAGCATCGCGTCGTCCGGTCCTTTTACCGCGGGGTTCCTTTTGCGTCTTATTTCTTCGTTGTCGTTCGTGCCGTCTCCGTCAGTGTCTTTGTTGTTTATGTCGGTTTTCCAAAGAACTTCTTCCCAGTCCTTCAATCCGTCTCCGTCCGTGTCCTTACTCAGTTCTTCGGCGTATTTCTGGTCTATCGGGTTTATTGAAGCGGTTTGGGATGTCTTTTCGGCCGTTTTTCTGTCATCTGTCTTTTTTTTGCCTTGTCCGGGCAAGTAAGCCATGACTAAACAGACCGCCAAGGTAATTGCGGGCAAGAAAACTGCAAGCACGATATTTTTATTCCAGTGTTTCAAGAAAAGAAAAGGCAATTAACCTTTTAGTTGCACTTAATAATTATATCATTTTTGTTTTTGTTTTTTTGTTTGTTTATATAATATTGTGGATAACTTTCTAAAATAATAAGCAGATAGGGCGCGCACACACGGGAGTATCGAGGGTGGTTTTAATATTAATTTTAGCGAGGCCGAAGAGGACATAGACGACAATCCTCTTTATGGGCGCGTGCTAAAATTTTTATTCGGATGTTTTTTGTTTTATAATAAGATCGACGGGTTATTTTTATTTATGGATTTTATTAAAAAGATTTCTGTGATTTTCGGGAGCGTAGAGGGCAAAAAATATTTTTTGCCGGGGTTTGCTGTTATTTTGTTGTTGTTTTTAGGCATTTTTTGGGTATTTTTCGGTTTTGGAGATGATAATTTGCCGTCCAAAATAGATAACGAATTGGCGGCGGGTTCTTCTCAAGAGACAAATTTTTCAGCCAGAAAAACCACGGATAAGAATGTTTTTTCGCCGAGCCCCTCGGCTTTGTGGGAAAACACGACTTTACTCGGCGCAGCCACGGAAACAAGCGCTTCGGGAGCTGATTTTGAAGACGCGGGTTTGCCTGACTTTGCCGGAGAATGGATGGATAAAATAGCCGAAGCCAAAGAAAGCGTTGAAAATAGCGCCGGAAACGGTTTTGTTCTTAGCCAGACCCCTTTTCCATCTATTTTATTGCCTTCCGCGTCATTGCTGCCACGACGATTGTCCGATGAAGAATATTTTGTGAAGTTTTATGGCGTGGATTTTATCAATAATTTGAATCATCTACAGAACGAACTTATAGCCAAAGGATTGTTGCCGGCGAGTAAAATGGTGATTTTAAGAACAGAAAACGATTTGTACAGATTCTTAAATAATCAAGTTGATTTTATGGAAGAAAGGAAATATATTTCCCCGGAACGAGCCAAAAACTTGCGCAACGGTTTTAATGTAGTTTTACCGGAACTTCACAGAATGGAACGACCATTTATGGAAAAAAGAATATTGGGTTTGTCGGCGCTCAAAATTTATATAGCCAAATTGGCCGCGTCATTCATACGCGAAGCATATGCCCAGGCCTATGTGAATGATGGCGTGGATTGTTATAATCAGATACCAACCGTTAATCCCGGGGGTTTTAACGGCGGTTCCACTTGCTGTAATTGCGGGATAGTTTTTAGACACGGTCACGCGCATTACATGGAGGACTGCGGATTTAACGGAGTTTTGTGTGATGTTCAAATGGGGTGTTTAAATGAAGTATGCAATGGCCGCCCTGCCATTTGGGACCCAATGACAGGTATTTGTGGCTGCGGATAAACTAGAATCTAGAAAATAGTCCCTCGGTTTCGCTCGGGATAAATCTGCCAGAACCCAGAAAATAGTAGATAGAATCTGGAATATACGAGAATTAAGATTTACGATTTAAGATTTTTTAAAATTCGAAATTTTAATTTCAAAACGCCAAACAATATTTAAATCGTAGATTTTAAATTCCAAAATTCAAATTTCCAGT
>CAZVBU010000074.1:0-4237 GCA_964625935.1 uncultured Candidatus Saccharibacteria bacterium | reverse complement strand
CCCAGCGATTTGATAAGCTGGTCCATTTTCGAATTGAGTATCTCAAGCTGTTTTTCCACTCCGTTGCTGTTCGCCTTATTGGCGCCAATACCAAAATCGGTTCTCACGGCAGGCCTGAAGCTGTCGAAGCTTTTTTTCTGAAAACCGCCTCCTTTTCCGCCCCCCATATCTCTCTTTCCTTCAAAACAAACACTGCAATACACCGGCTTGCCTTCGGTCGGGCGAAAAGGCACCTCGCAGTCATTCCCGCATTCGGCGCAAATCGCCTTATGCAAAGTAACGGGAGCGCGGTCATCCCTGCCGGAACCGCCCCAGCTCTTCTTGAATGAATTCGGCCTGCCGCTGTCGCGCTTGCCAAATCCGCCTCCCCCTCCGCCAAAACGCTTACCTCCTCCTTTTTTGAAATTACCCATATTTCTATATATTGATTAACGGCATAATAATGCATTGAGTATGCATTGTTTCTCCGTAAAAAGCAAAACCGCGAGCAACCACAATTGTCCTACTTCGCAAGTCGGCCAATTTATGTCGCGCGCGGAAATTGAAATTGGTTATTGGATATTTTTGAATTATTGATTATTATTTGGTTATTGATTATTGGTTTTTGATTATTATTTTTAACTATACCCACATGAAAACATACAAAACTATTATTATTTGCGTTTTATTTTCCGCGTTTTTATCCGCGCCCGGATTTTCCCGCGCCGCCTCACGCTCACTTTATCTTGGCGTTTCGGGAAGCGACGTAACGACTCTCCAAAACAAGCTCATAGAACTGAGGTTTCTCGCCGAAGGAAAAAACACCGGTTATTTCGGACCGCTCACACAGTCGGCAGTGAAAAAATTCCAATGCGCTCAAAAAATCGTCTGCGCCGAAGGCGCTTTGGGATATGGAGTTTACGGCCCAAAAACACAAGCCGCTCTTTTGAGCGTTACCGACTATCCGGAAAACCCGTCAACTCTTTCCACGGGCACGCTCACTCCGGCCGCGACGGGAAAATTTGAAATATCGGGGTGGATTCCCTATTGGCGCTCGGCAACCGGAACAAAAGACGTGTTGCCTCATCTTTCCGGCCTCACAAGCGTTATGCCTTTCGGATTCACGATAAAAAGCGACGGCACGCTTGCCGACACGGCAAAGCTCACGGAAGAACCATGGGTGTCTTTTATTGCCGAAGCCAAAGCCAAAAAAGTCCGCGTTGTTCCGACTGTAATGTGGGGCGACGGGGACCATATTCACCAAATACTGAGCGACACGACAAAACGCATCGCTCTTGAAGACGAAATCGCCGCAACCGTAAAAAAATACGGCTTCGACGGAATTGACATAGATTTTGAAGCGAAAAAACGCGAAACGATAAATTATTTTTCCACTTTTCTCAAAGGCCTTTACCAGAGAATGGGAAACAAGTGGGTCTATTGCACGATAGAAGCGCGGATGCCTCTTGAAGACCGCTACAGCTCGGGGGCGAAAATTCCCGAAGACGCCACGGACTACGCGAACGATTATATTTCCATAAATAAATACTGCGACCGCGTGGAAATTATGGCCTATGACCAGGGCACTATCGCCCTAAGACTCAACGCCGCGCGCGAAGCGCCCTACGCGCCTGTTGCCGATCCGGGGTGGGTGGAAATTCTCACGCGCCTTGCCTCTCAAACCATTTCAAGAAATAAAATCATCATAGGCATACCGACATACGGATACGAATACAAAGTAACCCCGCTTTCATCGGGCTACCAATATAAAAGGCTGTGGGCGTTCAATCCGAAATACGGCCTTGATATCTCCGCGCGTCTCGGCATCACGCCGTCAAGAACAAGCGCCAATGAAATCGGATTCACATACGACCCGAAAATTTTGGAGTCCGCTCCCCCGCTTGAAGAAACGGGAACGCTCCAGCACGCTTTGGGCGAAGAAACCACCGTGGCGCAAAACTCGGGACTCAGAGTAACGATAGCCGGACCGTTTAACTACATGACTTGGAGCGACGCGCAGGCCATTAAAGACAAAGTGGACCTTGCCAGAAAACTCGGCGTGAGAGGGGTGGCGGTATTTAAATTTGACGGAGGGCAGGACCCGAAAATGTGGGAGGTGCTTAAATAGTTATCGGTTATCAGTTGATAGTTAAAATATATTTTTTTTAAAACGGCTTTTTAAATTAAGCAGGGGGAAACTCCTACACCCCCTCTATTTGTAAAAAAAGACTCCCCCTGAAAATTTAAAAAGCCGTTTTTGAGAGAATCACCCGAAAAACAAACCACCACTCGAAAAAACCCGGCAACACAAAACCGGGCTTCCTCCTGGAAACCCGGTTTCTGATTACTGATAAAAATAAAAAAACGCGCGTCCGCGCTTATTGAATTTTAAAGCGATACAATGTAATTTATAAAAAGATTTGATATTTGAAAAAACAACCAAAAGGAGGAACTCGTGAAAAAAACACTCGCAACAATAACGCAAGAAATTGATTCAACGCCCGGGCAAGGTAACTTTTTGGAACAAATAAACAAAATGCTGAGAAAAAAACAGCGCGGCGCGTTGTTTGATATGTTCCGGGAACTGGACAACAAAGGAATAAAATTACCCGAAGTTATACTTTATAAAAACATCCCCCAGACGGAAAAACAATATCCGGCGAGACTACGATTCAAATTGCCCGATTGGGAAAATAATCATCACGATGTATTCTGGAAATCGCTGGTATACTACACGGAGCTAGCGGTCCACCGCGTAACCAACAATTCTTACGATAAAAACGGCGGCACCCTGATGATTGAATATTTCCAAAAAGATCAAGGCCATAAAAGAGAACCGGAGGACGTGCTCGAAATAATCAAAAAAAATTCTTATCTCGTTGACAATGAAATACTGCCCACGGACTACACAAGATTCCGGCTGATGGCGGAACACTCGGACACCGTCGGCGAAATGAGTCCGACGCAAGCCGCTCTCGTAGGGCTACTCTTGAAAATTATCTGATCGTCTCAAAATCAAAAAATCCGGCGCATTACGCGCCGGATTTTTATTTTAACCGGAAACCCCGCGCACAATTAGAAACCGGGTTTCCAAGAATAAATACAGTTTATAGTTTACCGGTTTATAAAAATTTTACTTAAAAAATATTTTTTAAAAACGGATTTTCAAATTAAACGGTGTCTTAAAAAATGGGTACCTTACAGCCCTTAATATTCTCCAAAGATCACAAAGAACTAATACTGTTCCGAGTGATATTCTACGCATCTCTTCTACTATTAAGCCGCGATACCAGAATAAAGCGCTGGAGTATATAAAAAAGAAGCAGAAAGAAGCAGTTTTGAATATAAGCACTGAACACAATGAAGTTATCATTCATGCGTTGGGCGTTCTTTGTGATTTATATGACTGGGAAAAAGAAGAATCAAATGGTAGGGACCCACTAATTCCTGGTGGTTTGGTGCGATCTGGGTATGGAAAGACACGTCTAAAGTATTGGGCGATGCTCCTGCGAAACTGGACGAGATCGGAACCGCTGAGCAGGCTAATAAATTTTTCTATTAATTATCATACAGAGAAGGGCGATATTTGGTTTTATGAAGAAGGACGGCCAAAGAACGAGCGATTTATGGGGGATCAGCGCCAAATCAATGTCATTATTGAGCAGATTATGAGTGATATTGAAAACGGTTTAAGGTTTAAGATAGAAAAGTATTTTCTTAACTATTACTTACTGTGCAAGTACATCCTGGGTGAAGAAAATGCGGGGGACGATTGGTCAGAATTCATTGAGTATGGAACCACAAATAAACGTGTAATCGAAATGCAAAATTTAGGATTTTCTCGTGGCGCATCAAATTACATACTGAATCATCATAGCGATTTACTATCATTTGATGATGATGGTCACCTGCTTGAATTTAAAGAGAAGGAGTTGTTGGATGTTTTTGATAGGAAAGACGAACATTATGAAGAAATAGTTGAAATTATTGGTTAACCCACATTTATTATCAGTTATATGCGAAACGAGAAAATAAATTCAAAGATCATTACCCTTTGGAATAAGTATTTCCAGGATGATCCAGATGTATATGCGCCACTTTTTTATGATGAATTTAAGAAGGGAGGTCTTTTGTTTATTGGACTCAACCCATCATTCAGTGCCCGTGGATTTAAAACTATTTTCAAGAATACAGAATATAAAGATGTAAGGTACCCATTTTTTAAGACACCGTTTGTACAATTCGAGCCGACCTTTCT
>CAZVBU010000073.1:0-4297 GCA_964625935.1 uncultured Candidatus Saccharibacteria bacterium | reverse complement strand
GTCGGGGTTCAAAAATATCGGCAAGCCGTATTCTTCGCGCATAAACTTGGCGTGAGAAACCGCTTCCTTGAGGCCGTAAAAACCGCGCTCGCCCTCGGACAAACCTATCATCAAAGGCGCGCCGAGTTCTTTTCCCGCCATAACTATCGCTCTAAACTGATCAAACGTGGAAATGTTAAAATGTCCCGTTGACCAACCCTCTTTTGTCGCTTTTAAAAGTATGCCGTTTAAATTCATAATATTTATTCGTTGTATTCGAATATGATTCGTAGACTCGAATTATTATATCAATTTCGGCTTATAATAATCCGGCGCGTTTTTGAGATACTCTTCCAGTTCGGCGCGCTTTAAAAGCCCGGCTCTCGCCCCCGTTCTTTGAACCACCGCCATGGAGTTTATCGGACCCCACATTATCGCCTCTTCTATCGGTTTGCCCAAAGCCACGGCGACGGTAAAGGTGGAAGAATAAGCGTCGCCCGCGCCGGTTCTGTTTGTCGGCGGTTTCGGATCCGGATACATCGGAATAAACCAGACATTACTGCCGTCCGACGCGTAAGCGCCGTTCGCTCCGTCGGTGATTGAAACAATTTTAGGCCCGAGCCCGTGCATCATATTGATAAGTTTTTTAATGTCGTCTTCTTTTACGTAAAGTATTCTCTGCGCCTCTTCCTTATTGCAGAAAAACAAATCTGTTCTTTTGTATATTCCTTCCAATTTTTCCTTTCCGAATCTCATCTGGAAAGTGCCGGGCTGAAAAGCCAGCTTCACGTCCGGATGCGCGTCAAGATATTTTTCAATTTCCGCGTGAAAAGGCAGAGAATTTTCGCCAAGCGAAGAAAGATAAATCCACTTCGGATTTCCAACATCCGGCATGTGGTATTCGTATTCCTCGTGCTTAATG
Organism: uncultured Candidatus Saccharibacteria bacterium; assembly: GCA_964625935.1. Classification (GTDB taxonomy): domain Bacteria; phylum Patescibacteriota; class Minisyncoccia; order JAHISW01; family CAZVBU01; genus CAZVBU01. The sequence goes on along the minus strand of CAZVBU010000073.1, from coordinate 3,396 downwards.
AGAATCGTGCGCTCAACGTTAAAAGTCAGAACATAGTGATAATTGGTTTTCTTGCCTTTATGAATTTTCACGAATTCGGTACCTATACTTTCTGACTTTAAAACATCAATACACTCTTTGCCGTAGTAATCATCGCCGACGTTGGTGATAACGGCGGAATTAAGTCCGAGCCGGCTGGCGCTACACGTGGCATTAATGCTGTTTCCCACGGCGGCGACAACCTCCACGCTTTCGTAAGGAATTTTATCGGCAAAACGCATACATATTTTCTGCTCGCCTCCTTCATTTTCCTCAACCGTAGCCTCTTTAAGCTTTATAAAAGCATCAGTAACGATATCGCCGATACCGATAAAATCGTAATTTTTATTTCCGAATAACATAAATTTTTATTCTTTTTGATTAATACTTATAATTATTTTTTATCTATACGAATTTTCTCAATAAGTCCCTTTGCCCGAAAAAACGGGCAAATTACTTATTTGTCCTTGTAAAAATCATTCTACCACAAAAATAACGGCGTCAAAAAACGATATGTTGACTGCAAAAATCCAAAATGCTACTTTGTGCTTAGAAATAAACGCTAAATTCATTGAAAACCCGCAAAAAAGGAGCTTTTTAAAAATGCCGGAAAACGGAACCTACGGCCCTGTCCGCCCTGTTCATTACGGGCTTATACTGGAGCCGGATTTTGAAAAATTTATCACAAGAGGAACAGTAAGCATTGATCTGGACCTGGAAGAAACCGCCCCGAAAATCGTTTTGAACGGAAAAAACGTCGAAATCAACACAGTATGCCTGACAAAAAACAATACTCTCGTGGAAACAAATGAGCCGGAATATGACACGGAAAAAGAAACAATCTTGATATCCGCGAAAGGTTCGGCGGGAATACCGCCGGGAAAAGCGAATCTTATCCTCGCGTTTGAATCAAGAATAGGAAATGACGGCCTGCAAAACAAAGATACTCTCGGTTTCTATATGTGCCATCCGGAAGACAAAAGCATCATGGCCGCCACGCAATTCGAAAGTACCTTCGCCCGCAAGGCTTTTCCGTGCTTTGATCACCCCATGTTTAAGAGCACTTTCCATCTGACGCTTACGGCGCCCGGAAATACCATTGTCGTTTCCAATACACCAGAGGAAATCGCGATACCAGTCGGCGAAAAAACAATGTTTATGTTCGAGAAAACCCCGCCAATGCCCGTATACACTCTCGCGTGGGCAGTCGGCAACTTTGATTCAATTGAAACCGTGACGCAAAACGGCACCGAAGTCCGCGTACTAACTGAAGGCGGAAAAATTAAATCCGGAGAAATCGCCCTTGAAACCGCGGTAAAGGCGCTTGAATCTCTGGAAGAATATTTCGGAATTCCGTACGAACTTCCGAAACTCGACCTTCTGGCCATTCCGGATTTTTCTTATGGAGCAATGGAAAACTGGGGAATTATCATATTCCGAGACGTGGCTCTTCTCGCGGATGAAAAATCTTCAATCCGGGATATTGATTTTATAAAAGAAGTCATAATCCACGAAATCGTTCATATGTGGCTCGGCAATTTGGTCACAATGGCCGACTGGAATGATCTATGGCTCAACGAAGGAACAACCGAATATATCACCGCGCTTACAATGGATAAACTGTTTCCAAAAACGCGGTGTATGGAAAAAAAGATAACAAGAAGACTAAACGACACTCTCGCGACTGATTCATACCCGCAAACCCACCCTCTAAAAAGTCCACCCGAAGACAATATAACCCTGGAAAACGGATTTACGGAAATAATCTTCGGCAAGGGTTTTATCGTAACCAGAATGATAGCCGAAACGCTCGGAGAAAACTTCAGACCTCTTCTCAAAAAATATCTGGAAAAATTTTCCTACAAAAACACCTCATGGCTGGATTTTTTGGAAACGATGTCTGAAAACGGCGCGCCGATGAAAAAAATAGCGGAATCTTGGATAACAAAACCCGGATTTCCCCTCGTGTGCATCGAGGAAAATAATCCGTCTCAAATTACGCTTTCACAAAAAAGATTTTTCTCCGACGGAGATAACCGCGAAGACGACGCATTGTGGCAAATACCGCTTAATCTTTATATCCCGACCTCGAAAAATCCGAAACAAACGATTTATCTGACAAAAAAATGCCAAAAATTCAAAATAAATACGAAGTGCAAAAAAGAATCCGGAGAAATTCCGCTAGTCATCAACCCTGACACGAAAACTCCGGCACGCGTGCTTTACAAAGAATCCATGCGCAAACACCTCTCCTTCTATTCTCTTTACCGGAAAATTTCTTCGCCGCTGACCAGAATAAGTATCCTAAACGATATGTCTGCAATCGCCGGAACCTGCGCCGGCACAATTGAGCCGGAAGAGATAATGTCTCTTCTCGACGACCTGGTAAAATCCGAAAAAGACCCCTTGGTGCGGCTTGAGATAACCGACACATTCAGAAAACTTAGCAGTTTTATCCCGCGAAACGAAATAACGCGGATAAAATTTAATCTCTTCGCGCGCGACGCGCTCAAACCGATTTTCCGCGAACTCGGCTGGGAGAAAAAAACCGGAGAAGACGAAAACGAAACAGCGCTTCGTTCGGCTCTTACGGAATTTCTCGGAGAAGCCAACGACGAAAATATTATCGTTGAGGCGAGAGAACTTTTTGAATTGATTTGCTCAAAGAGTGAATGCGCGATTGGAGAAATCTCCCCCGACATCAGACAAAGCGTGTATTCCATAACCGCGAAAACCGGCGGGAAAGAAGAGCTGGACGTTTTCCTGAAGCTTTACGCGGAAACTCAAAATCCGCATGAACAAAACCGCCTGCTCTACACCATGGGATTTTTCACAGGGCAGGATGAAATTGAAAAAGTCATCAACTTCGCTTTTTCGGAACAAGTAAAAACGCACAATGCCATACGTCCATTTTACGCCTTCAGAGAAAACCCGAACGCAATCGCTCCGGCATGGGAATTTTTTTCTTCGAACTGGGAAGAAATGGAGAAAAAATTTCTTGAATCCGGACATATGGGCGGATTTATTTCGGCAATTGTGCCGTACATGGAAAATCGCGATATTCTTGAAAAAGCCGAAAAATTTCTGAATGAAAAAATCAAAACACCGGCGATCAAAAGACACGCCGACATGGCAATTCTTAAGGCGCGAACTCTCATAAAACGCCGGAAGAAAAATTCTACCGGAATAGACAAATGGCTGACAAATTGGTATGTAAGAAATTTTTCACTATAATCCAAAACGCCAAAAAGCTTCTTTAAAAATCCAAAAAACGCCCCTCTTCAGAAGGGCGTTTTTTATTTTTAACGAGATTAATACAACCAAAAAAAGAAAGTATCGCGGATAAAAGCCCATGTCCTGTCGGGATATTTGAAATGC